>JAQUHM010000017.1 GCA_028683595.1 Geobacteraceae bacterium
GGTGTCGGCAGGAAAAAACCTGTTCATCCTTATTTGGACAGATGCAGCCTTCCTTGCAAAGATTTTCTTTCAAAGCAGGCTCCCGGTATTCCTCGGTGGAAAACACCACTTTCACCCCCTGCTCGATGCCTTGTTTTTTCAATAGCTTCCGAATAATTTTTGCCAGACGGCACTTGTGGGTATGGGCAATATCCGCAACCCGGATCAGGCTCGGATCAACCTTTGAAGCCGCCCCCATGCTGGAGATTATCGGCAGGCCACACTCGTAGCAACTTCGTATCAGGTGAAGCTTGCTGGTTATGTGATCGATAGCATCCAGCACGTAGTCATATTTCTCAGACAGCAAAAAATCGCTATTCTCAGCAGAGTAGAAATCCTGGCAAGGAACGACATCCACAGCAGGATTTATACGTTTCATCCGTTCTGCCATAACAAGGGCTTTGGGCTTTCCAACCGTATCATCAAGCGCAATAATCTGGCGATTGATGTTGGTGAGGCAGATATCATCAAAGTCGACAATAACGAGACGCCCTACTCCTGCCCGACAAAGTGCCTCTGCGGCATACCCCCCGACACCTCCGAGACCGAAGACCGCCACAGTAGCATGTCGCAGCTTCTCTACCCCTTCCGTGCCGAGCAGGATCTCGGTACGTGAAAGACGATGCAATTCAGACATAGTATCTTTTCCCCTTCGCTTGATACATAGACAAAAAACTTCCAAGCACCTTCAAATTCTATGCCCCAACCTTACCTAGTTTCCATCCGGAAACTGAAAAAGTGCTGTTCCGTGGAAGGGTTGGGGCTTTCACGGAGTCTCTCGTACGGTTTCATTGCACGATTGCAACAGGCAGAAAACCGCATGAAACCAGCATATTAGCCGGTCAGTGTAAAGGGTGGTGACCGATTACGAGAGGCTTCGGGGAAGTTCCAACCCGGTCCCTGCCAAGACTTTCCGGATAGACTAACTACCTAGTTTTCATCCGGAAACTGAAAAAGTGCTGTTCCGTGGAAGGGTTGGGGCTTTCACGGAGTCTCTCGTACGGCTTCACTGCACGATTGCAACAGCAAGAAAACCTCATGAAACCAGCATATTATCCGATCAGTGAACGGGTGGTCACCGATTACAAGAGGCTTCGGGGAAGTTCCAACCCGGTCCCTGCCAAGACTTTCCGGATAGACTAACTACCTAGGCAGGTGTGAATGGCTACCCCGAAATTTATATTCGGAAAAGGCGTTCAGCGTTGGCGGTCGTTTTCTGCGCAACCTCGTCAATGCCGATCTCCCTGATCCTGGCAACCGCCCGGGCTGTTTCAAGAAGGAAAGCCGGCTCGTTTATTTTTCCCCGATAGGGCTCGGGTGCCATATCCGGCGAATCGGTTTCAAGAAGCAGCTGCTCAAGCGGAATTCGGGATGCCACTCGTGGAGTCTTTACGGCATTGGAGTATGTTACCGAACCGGAAAAAGAAATCAGGACCCCTTCCTTACCAAAGAGGCATGCCATCTCATAACTGCCGGAATACGCATGCATAACGCCACCCACCTCACGAACACGTTCTTCCCGGAGAATATGGATGAGATCATCAAAGGCCTGTCGACAGTGGATTATCACCGGAAGTCCCATCCGAACAGCAAGGCGAAGCTGGCCGCGAAAGGCGGTTGCCTGCTCTTTTCGCGAAACTCCTGCCAGGGCATAATCAAGCCCGATTTCTCCAATGGCAACAGCTTTCGCAGCATATTCGGCAAGAGCCTCAAGAAGCGGCTCGTCATAACGGGCAGCCAGCATCGGGTGGAGGCCGAAAGCCGCAAATACGCCCGGAGTTCCGGCTGCCAACCGGGCGATGCCCTCCCATTTCTCCGGCGAAACCCCAGGAACGATGAACCTCTCAACCCCTACGGCACGAGCCGAGGCAAGGACATCATCAAGTCTCGTCGCAAGGGATGGATGGTCAAGATGGCAATGAGTATCGACATACATAAAGTGGCTCTGTCACCTCTGAAGCCGTCTGTTGGTGCCGGCAATTCTACACCCTGCCTGGCCGGACGCATACAAATAATATCGAAAAGTTTAACTGCTCATAGTAAAAATACTTTCCCTTATTTGCAGGAATCGAATCCGCATTGACAAAATTTTCGTCATTATTTATAGTTATTTCTTTTCAGGACAGGCACTGGTTCGGCTCCTCCACAAGCTACTCCACCCATCCGCCTGCCACCAGGAAACGATAAACTTTGACACGATAGGGGCTCATGCTACACTTTTCAGTAACAAGATCATGAGAGTATACGTTTCTCACCACACCCCCCCAGATTCCGAAGATCACCCATCAAAAAGCCTTCCCTTTGCAGGGAGACACTGACCAATGGCTTCGGGGATACGGGCCATCATCTTTGATCTTGACGGCACCCTCTATGTCAATGACGGTTTCGCGGATGAAATCAAGAGGGGTGCGGCAATCTATATTGCTGAGCTGAAGGGCATATCCGCTGAAACTGCGGCTATCCTTATCAGGGAGACCCGGGATCGCCTCTCTTGTGAAAAAGGCCGGGAAGCAACCTTATCTATGGTTTGCCTCGAATTGGGAGGAAGTGCCGCCGGGTTCCATGCAGCCGTAACCCCCCTGCTCCATCCTGAAAAGGTCCTGAAGCCGGATTGCCGGGTAACGGGCCTTCTTGCTACATTGGCAGAACGCTACAATCTTTACCTTTACACAAATAATAATCGCACCCTGACCGACAGAATCCTGAGGACCATTGAACTCTCGGAGCTGTTCGAAAAAATATTTACCATTGAAGACTTCTGGCGGCCGAAACCGGACCGGGACGTATTGAAATATCTATTTTCAACCATCCATAGGAACCCGGACGAATGCCTGTTTGTCGGCGACCGGTATGACGTGGACCTGAAACTTGCCGTTGAGATGGGAAGCACGCCCTTTCTCGTAACGGATATTCAGGCACTTATGGGGCTTGGAAATTTTCTTTCCCTGTCAAATCATGAGTAAAATCAGCCGATAATCTTCCAATGCAAGGAAAGCCAGATGAAAACAAGAACGGAAAAAGATACGCTTGGAACGCTGGAAGTACCTGCCGACGCCTTGTACGGCTCCCAAACGGCACGGGCCATCGGCAATTTCCCCATATCCGGGCTCAAACCCCACCCTGCCCTGGTTTGGGCAACCCTCATCATTAAAATGAGTGCTGCCAGGGCCAACATGGAAACAGGCCGTCTTCCGCAGGAAATCGGTGATGCGATAATCCAGGCCACCAAAGAGGCTCTTTCCGGAGCATACGATAGCCAGTTTCTCGTCGATCCTTTTCAGGCCGGCGCAGGGACATCCCACAACATGAACGTAAACGAGGTCCTGGCAAACCGCGCAGAGGAAATTCTGGGGGGTGAACGGGGCAGATATTCGAAAGTTAATCCCAACGATCATGTCAATATGGCCCAATCAACCAACGATGTTTTCCCCACTGCCATGCGGCTCTCCTCGCTGCACATGACCGCTGAGCTTCTGATCGAAATGGAGGGCCTGAAAGATTCCCTCCGGGCCAAAGGAGCAGAGTTTGACGGCATTCTCAAATCCGGCCGCACCCATCTCCAGGACGCCGTACCCATCAGGCTCGGACAAGAATTCGAAGCATATGCCGTTGCCATTGAAAAGAATACCGCCAACCTTCGAACCTGCCGGGAAACCCTCTATCAACTCGGTCTCGGAGGAACCGCAATCGGCACCGGGCTGAACGCATCGCCACGCTATATCCAACAGGTCGTAAAAATCATAGCAGAGGAAACCGGATTTCCGGTCGTGAATGCAGCCAACCTTGTCGAGGCAACCCAGAACATGGACCCCTTCGTAGTACTCAGTTCAGCACTGAAAGGAACCGCCATCAATCTGACGAGAATTGCCAATGACCTCCGGCTGTTATCTTCAGGACCAATGACAGGGCTCAACGAAATCACCTTGCCACCCGTCCAACCCGGTTCGTCAATCATGCCGGGCAAGGTGAATCCTGTTATCCTTGAAATGGTAAACATGGTATCATACCAAGTGATGGGTGCCGACACGGTGGTTACCTGTGCGGCACAGGCAGGGCAGATGGAATTGAACGTCATGATGCCGGTCATTATCCATAACATCCTGTCGTCGGTCGAGATAATGAAAAATTCCCTCCGTAAACTGAGGGAATCCTGTATTGACGGGATAACTGCCAACGTGGCCCAATGCTCCCGATATTTAGAGAGCTCCATCGGCATGGCAACCATCCTTGCCCCCCGCATCGGCTATGCCGCGGCAGCCGAAATTGTCAAGGAATCCCTCAGGACAGGAAGAAGTACAAAAGAAATCATAGTATCGCGTGAACTCCTCTCACCAGAGGCGCTCGCGGAAATAATCGATCCCTATCCCCTGACCACACCGGGGATTTCCGGAAAGAGAAACACAAAACAAAAGGAGGAGTTATAATGATTGAAGAAGTCAAGAAAGTGCTTGAATCTATTCGTCCCGCCCTCCAGGCGGACGGCGGTGACGTGGAATTTGTAGAACTCACTGAAGATGGTATTGTAAAAGTAAAACTCGTTGGAGCATGCGGCCACTGTCCCATGTCAACCATGACACTGAAAAACGGAATCGAAAAAACCTTGATGGCGAAAGTACCGGGCGTTAAGGAAGTTGTCCGGGTCTGATAATCATCAAAAATGGGGCGCGGGTGTTCCCCGCGCCTCTCTTATTATCCTGGTATGCCTATGATGCATTCTTCCTATCGACCCAAAAGAAGCTCCGGCATCTTCCGAACTCCCCGTTTTCTTCGACGTTTCAGGAGAAACACGCAGGCAGTCTCCTTCTCCGGAAACAAGGTCGAACTATTCCGGGATGGAGGCGACTTTTTCCCCGCCATGTTCCGCGAGTTCGCCGTTGCAACTCGCCACCGCTGCATCGAATTCTACATTTTCAGCAACGACCGGATCGGTCAGCTCTTCGCCGATGCCCTGATCAACGCATCAAAGCGTGGTGTCACCGTCTATCTCATGTACGATTATCTCGGCAGTTTCGAAACTCCCGGATCCTATTTCCGTCGATTGGAGGATGCTGGTATCACATGCATCCATTTTAACCGGCCTTCTTTCAGACGGGGTCTTGCCTGGCTCGACAGGCGCAACCATCGCAAATTTGCCGTGATAGACGGCACCAGTGCCTTCCTTGGTGGAATGAATATCGGTGATGAGTATGACGGTTTCGGTGATAGCATCATCCATTGGCGGGATGTGGGAATTCGCCTGGAAGGTGCCGCTGTCGGACAATTACAGAAACTTTTCATCAACCTTTGGGAGAGCGAAACCGGAACCTCCCCAGCAATCCCACCCCCCTCTCAACACTTATCACCAGCAGGAGACGCCGAAGTCATGGTCATTAGCGGTGGCCCCCATCACACTGCTTCCTTCATCAGAAGTTCATTCAGGATGGCTATCGCCGGTGCGGCTAAAAGCGTTAGAATCGTAACACCCTATTTTGTGCCCGGACCACGAATCGTCAGGTCACTGCTCCGCGCTACGAAAAGAGGGGTCCAGATACAGCTCCTCCTGCCTGCTATCACTGATGTGCCACTGGTGAAAATTGCCAGCAGAGCCTACCTTTCCCCCCTGCTGAAAGCCGGAATAGAAATTTACGAACGGCAAGGAACAATTCTCCACGCCAAGGTAATGCTGATAGACTGCTGTTGGGCTACCGTTGGATCCGCAAATTTCGATTTACGAAGCTTTCATCGTAATTACGAAGTGAATGTGGTCATCGACAGTCCGGAATTCGGCCGCCAGATAGACGAAATGTTCACTGAAGAACTTGCACTATCACGCCGGATAACCCTTCTGGAACACGAAAAGCGACCCTGGTTCGAAAAAACCCTGGAACGATTATGTGACCCCATTCGCAGATTTTTGTAAAAAAAAGCCCCCCTGCCCTTTACAGGCAGGAAGGCTTCTTTTTCTGCGCGACGCCCGCAACCGGATATGGTAGCGGGCTACATATGGCACCCTTCTTTACAATGGGTTACCGGACGAATTCTAAAACGTGATGTCCACATACGTCAGCCCTCCTTTCTCAGGATTTTTCGGGTTTATCGTAATTCATGGTGTAATGATAGTACTCCCTCAATCAAAAGTCAACCATATACACATCTTATTATATGCATTTCCTTATCATTCGCAGCAACCGCCCCTCCCTGATACCAAGAGCGTGTTCCGGGCACAACTCGCGGCAACAAAAACAGCGGATACAGCGGGGATAATCGATGAAAAGAGCTCCATCCCTGAACTCCATCGCACCAGGAGGACAGGCATCCCGACATATGCCGCAGAGCTTGCATTTCTCGGGGATAGGATATGGGTAGGCTGTAAAATAATGGCGTATATGCCTGGACAGAAAACGCGGCAGCCCAAACTGGACATCGGAAATCGGCGGCAACTGAAAGTCCCGAATGAGTGCGTCACTAACCGGATATCCGCTGAGGTGAATTGAAGAACGATCCACCCCGGCAAGTGCAAGTTTTTCAGCGACCCTTTCCAGATATAGGAATTTTTTCGGTATACCGAGAATTTCCGCAGCGACAACGTCAACCGAAACAGCATTTGTCCCGGCTATCAACAGCCCCACATGGCGAGGATCACCGCCACTGGGCCCATCCCCTTCCATGGCAGTGATTGCATCGACAATATTCAGATCCGGCATCCTGAGTTGGTAAATTTCCAGCAGCATCCGCGCAAAAAGTTCACGATCCTCACCGGCCCTTAAATGCCAGGCAATCTTTCCGGCACCAACTACCGCCCCAAAAAGGTTTTTCACCGCACAGGTCATGGTCATCATGCCGTGCGTTTTGAGTTTAGGCAGATTGATCACCCGATCAGCCTGGAGGTAAGGCCTTGCCAGCTCGAATCTTTTAAAGAGACCCGGCCCGGTAACCTGCACTGACTCCGTAAACTCAACAAGCTCCGTTCCCGTCTCCGCAAGGACCCGGGATATTCCACATTTCTCGGCAACACGCTGAAGGCCTCCGATGCCGGGGCTGTCACCCACAAAAGGTACGGCACCTGCGTCGCGAACCATCTCGATGACAGCTCTCACTACCTCCGGATTCGTCGTTACCGCTGCTTCAGGCGTTTTAGCCGAAAGCAGATTCGGCTTCAGAAGAACTCGCTCACCCGGCTGCACAAAAGCCCCCATACCTCCAAGTGGTGCAAGAAGGCGAAAAAGGGCGTTTCGGATTTCAGTGCGCGAATAATCGGACGTTTTTTCGAGGACTACATGATTCATTTCAGTGAAACCTTCCCTGAAAAAGGACTGAATAAAAAATGGGCCGGTAACAAAACCTTTCCTCTAGACATTTTTTTTTGCCTATGATATTTTCGTCTCACTAAATTATATCTGGCAAATAAACTAGGAGGAGGTGAACATCTTGGCTTATACAATTTCTGACGAATGCATCAACTGCGGTGCATGTGACGATTCCTGTCCGGTTGGTGCAATCTCTGAATCTGACAGCAAAAGGGTTATTGACGAAGACAGCTGCATCGATTGTGGTGCATGTGTTGACACATGTCCTGTAAACGCTATCGCCGAAGGTGCAGCACACTAGTCTGACAAATTACGCAGGCCAAAAGACGCCCGGATAAACTTCCGGGCGTCTTTTTTTATCCACGCTGGTCAGCCGGCATCATCGGGCATTCGATCCGCTCGGACTCATCACCTCAGCGCCAAAATCCTTAGCACCCCTTGGCACATCCTTGAAAACAATCACAAAGGGAACCCCTTTGCCGGGCTGCACCTGAAAGTTTGCCAGAGTCTCTCCGAATTGCCTCCCCATCACCTTCGCCATACTCGAATACGGCTGCACGGCCAGCTGCTCTCCGGAAAAAACATTGCCGCAAAAAACTGTCTGCTGAGCAAGAACCTCACCATTAATTCCGTAGACCTTCCCCTTCACCTGAATTGTTGTCAGAGGTTTTGAGGAAATGTTGAAGGCGTCACCTTTCATCACAAAGATCTCACCCGCATCCCTGTTAGAGAGGAAAGCACCTTCCAGCGAACGAATTTCCACCAGGCCGCCGGCCTTCTTCCCCAGCCCCAGCGAGGCTTTCACGGATTCCGGCAGCGAGTCCGCCCAACCGCCACTATGGACCGATACCAAATAGAAACCGGCTCCTCCCAGCACCAGGACAAGCAATACTCCCATCAGAATCGGCAGAAAGGGAGACCCTTTCCTCCGGGAAGTAATGGAAAGGGGAGAAAGATTATCATCAACCTCTTCTTCATCCTTCGAGTCAGCAACCGGCCAGATACTCTCACGAATCGAAAGCGACTGTTCAGGATCCTTTGACGCCCCGGACTCCAAGGGTTCTTCCGTCACGGGACACAGGGCAGGACTATCCGGCTCTTGATCGAGCGGAGGGTCATTCTGCACAGGGGGGTTATCGAAAAGGCTTGAGAGTGCGGAGCCCCTCCCGTTAGCCTTCAAATCAGGAGTTTTTTCGGAGGCATCACAAGCAGACGGCATCTGGAACTGGGGCAGGCCAACACCCTTTCGAAGCAAATCCGAGAAGGATTGCCGATGAATTTCAGCCTGTTCAGGCTCTGCCTCTTCCTCTTCAATATCCGTTTGAGAGTTAACAGGGGATGAATCCGGCTCTTGATCCTCTTCGTCGCACGAGAGTGAATCAGAGGAAAAACCGCTGCCTGCCAAGGTCTTGTCTGAGGAAAATCCAATACCCGGAGAAACTTCTACTTCATCCTGCCCGGAAGGCTCATTTCCGCCAAGTCCCTGGAGAATGGATTCAAAGTCAGAATCTTCATCAGGGGCCTCACGTTGGACAACAAAGGTATGGCTGCACCGGGAACACCGCACCCGTATACCGGAATCAGTAATCCGGGAATCATCGAGTTTGAATCGGGTTTTGCATTTTTCACATTGAATAATCATAAAGGCTTCCCTATTGGGTTCTAAGTTCTAGGATCGAGGTTGAAGGTTCGAGGTTCGAGGTTGAAGGTTCGAGGTTCGAGGTTGAAGGTTCGAGGTTCGAGGTTAGAGGTCCAAGGTTTGAGGTTCAAGTCTCAGCGCTGGAGGGCACAACTTCATACAGGGCCGGCAGCTCACGATAGCGCTGATCCATATCGAGTCCATAGCCCACGAGAAAACCGCACACATCCCGAATCCCCGCATAGTCCGGCTCAACCGGACGGGTGCGTCGCTTTCGGTTGTCAATCAGTGTACAGATCTTCAGACTTGCAGGATTTCTCTGACCCAAATCCTCCAGAAGCAGAGAGAGGCATAGCCCCTGGTCAACGATATCCTCGACAATCAGCACATCTTTCCCCTGCAGTGAAAGAACGGTATCCTTTACCATCTTTACTTTCCCGGTAGTGTCCGTGCCGCAGTAGCTGGAAATTTCCAGAAAATCGACCGTAACGGGAACAGTGAGTTTACGGAGCAGGTCAGCGGCAAAAATGAACGCTCCTTTAAGGATCACCAGAACAACGACTTCTCTACCCTGGTAATCAGCGGATATTTCCCGAGCCAGCCTTTGGACTTCCCTGTCGATACGCTCCGCTGAGTATATCTCCCGTAATGTATGGTCCATTGTCTCTAACCCCGCTCTAGCACACCGGATTCCCTTCTGCTTCTATAACAAAAAGGGGATAGGGGTGTCAAATCAATATGGTTTGCAGGAGGTGTTTATGGTATAGAAATGTACGGGATGAAACTGAAAGATAAAAAAACCATTTTCTCCTATAGGTGATGCACTCGCAATGAGTCCCGGAAGACATTATTTCGTCATTCCCCTTTGCTCCTTCGCTAGAGCTACTGCGAGCAAGCCGCGGGAATGACGAAAATTGGATTGACGTCCCTGTTAATCAGTGCAACACATCGGACACAGGAACAATCAGTTTCTGGAAAAAGTTACAAGAACCAAGAAGGAGCTACTACAAAAACTCTCAAAAGGAGATCGCCATGAAACTCGGATTTTCCATGGTAACAATGCTGGCCGCTTTACTTTCACTCACCGTACCTGCACTGGCCGACCCGCAATTCACCTTTGATAAAAACGTATACGACTTTAATATAGTGATACAAGGAAAACCCGTTGAGCACTCCTTCACTTTCCGGAATACCGGCAATGCACCGGGAACCATAACACGCGTGGCCTCCTCCTGCGGCTGCACAGTAGCTAATATTTCCGACAAGGTAATTGCTCCCGGAAAAACCGGCACCATAAAGACGAGTTTCGATTCCAGCGACTTCACCGGACCCGTAACCAAAGAAGTCTTTGTCTATCTGGGTAACCAGCAAAAACCTGCATATATTCTTACCATGAAGGGCGTAGTTGTCGAGGAGCTTGTTATAACGCCTAGACAGATAAATCTTGGTTCGGTAAAAGCTGGAGTTCGCAAAGACGTAACTCTGAATATTGAAAACAAAGGGAAGAAAAAGATCACCATCACCAGCCTAAAAACCGAATTACCGCAGGCAAACATCGACTGCCGAAAAAAGGTGCTGAAACCTGGCAAAAAAACTTCTTGCACGTTTTCGGTAAAACCCCGAGGTGACAACCGCTTTATCAACGGTTACCTGACAATTTCCACGAACAGCCAGGGCAAATCCGAAAAAACCATCCCTATCTTTGGAGTACTGCAAAAATAACGACTTTCCCCTCCAAAGGTAAGACTATTGAATATCACTGCCATTTTAACCTTGAGAATACTGCCGAAATGGTGTAGATATAGATTTCCCGGGCGGTTAGCTCAGCTGGATAGAGTACAGGCCTCCGAAGCCTGGGGTCGTGGGTTCGAATCCCATGCCGCCCACCAATTTCTATAATTACGAATAGCTGCCTCTTGATTTTGTTTTGCAATCAGTTTGCAAACACTTCAAAGAGTCTTTTCTACGGTTACAGCATCTAAGCAAACATGGCAATCGATATTACAACGTTTGTCGGATATCCCTCGATCTTCACCAGCGATTTCCATCCCCTACCATAAGACTTCTCAATAATTATTCCTGAATAGCATCAATCTTCTGCCAGTCCCCAAACCTGTCCTTCCCGAAAAGGTTCTGATCGAGAATCCAGCTTCTCAACGAATGAGAATTACTACTTGGCTCGGATTAAGTATTTACTTAGCTTCTAATCATGCATTAATATGTATTGGTTTAAAATATTCAGAGCGGAACAATATCGGACAGGATTCTGAATGCATACAAAAACAAATGACGCAGCAATTTTCAGCGCTTGTCCTATATGGTTGGCTGCCGCTGCAAAATCAACCAAGTGCGGTTGCAAAGATATCATATTCAAAATGAACAATCAGGTCGGGGGTATCAGTCGAACCGTTGACTTCAATAGTTATCGTTTCGATCTGGGTTGTCTATGTTTGCTGGCAGCCATGTGTGCGGGTTTCCTGGACGGGGTAAAAAGGGCATGAATTTCTCTTTTTTTAAAACAATCAAGTTGCCGGGAAGTCGTACGGATTTTGCAGTGCTATGGGTGTGGTTTATTGTTACCGTAGCTACGGGTTTCAAATCATTGCTGTCACCCAGTGTAGATTTTCGCGGTTATTATGCCGCCGCTCGCGTGGTAGTGTCGGGCGGAAACCCATATGACTACGGACAAGTTGCTCCTGTTCTTCTCTCAGTTACAGGTTTCATGGGTAATAACCAATACTTCTATCCGCTTTGGTTTGCATGGTTCTTTGCGCCAATATCATTTCTGCCATTTCAAATTGCTCGCGGTATTTGGATGATCTTCAATTTAGTGATCTGGATGGCAAGCCTGTGGCAATTATCTAAGATATTTGGTTGGCCTGAGCAAGGCTGGCGTCGCTGGTTTATGTTTTTAATTGCAACGTGGATTTTTGCGTTTCAAACTCTTATGTTTGAACAAATCGGAATTGTATTGTTTGGCTTATTGACAGCAGTAATTGCTGCGGTGAGAAAAGAGAATTGGAATTGGGTTGGTATATTTCTGGCTTTATTACTCATTAAGCCAAATGTCACTTTACTACCAGTACTGGCAATTGCAGCCTGGCTGGCCCGTAGAAACCGATGGAGACCGCTAACTGTCATGTGCATATTAGTTACCGGCCTGCTTATCCTGACGACCATAGCTACGCCTGATTGGTATCTACCGTTCTTTCATTCTGGTTTCAGTAACAGTTTATTTCACAATATAGATGGACCAAAGCTCACTACTGATCTACGTGTCAACACCACGCTTCTTGATTGGCTAAAAATGTTACATGTTGGTGAAGGGTTACGCAAAATCATATACTCTCTTGCTCTGATAACAGGTGGATCTTTAATAGCTTTTGTTGTATTGAGGGGCAAATCTATTATCATCGTGACAATTGTTTCCATACTGGTTAACTTTGCCGTCACTCCCTATGCTTCACAATATGATTTCCCACTGTTGACATTGGTTTTATTTTGGGCTACCGCCTTATATAACGATTCAAAACTGGTACTGATAGGAAAAGCCGCAATCATCTCTTTTATCACCAGTGTAATATTCTGGGAGGGGCTTATCTCAGATGGTTACTGGATAATAATTGGACTAAGCGGATTAGCAATATGGAGTTGGTTTCACGTGGACATACAGGAAGTTCCACAAAATCTTCTTTGACTTATAAGATAAAATAAAGCTTTAAGTTTACTGGTTTTTACGATGTGCAGCCATACCGGATGAAAGATTTCCCTGCCTGGTCCGGCAATGCTTACATTTGTGGAGTCGTAAGCTTCCCCAAACGATAGACATTTCAAAAGTAGAGTTTTCCGCCACTCAGACGTCCCCTCGGGCCAATTCATGCCATTATGTTACCAGCGTTGGGAACACACCATTCCTCGGAATAGCCAGACTTTTCCGAGCAATCCCTCCGCATAATGCCTACGGCAACAACTATCCATTTGCCACACCACGGTAGTTTGGCACCCACGAAATCACAGACATGGATACTTCAGTGAATTAAAGCCCGGAAGAAGACATCTTTCCGTTTGAATAAGAATATTGTTTAGAGATATTTTTTCTTGAAAATATTTTTTTTTCATATAAAATGCCGGAAAATAGACCATTTTTCTCACAATCAGACGTACTTGACAAAGCCTCACTTATAAGTATTATAAACATAACGACGAAACTAACAGCGTTTTACCGAAAACGCACCAGCAATATCTCCTGGAAATATACATCGGCTTTGTTTTTCCAATTTGAAAATTAAAAAGGGGGGATTACATGGCACGTCTCACTGACAAAATTTTTCACCCCGTCAGAATTCTCAAAAACTCGAGTGGGCAGACACTTGTTGAGTATGGACTGTTGCTAATCCTGATTGCAGTAGTAGTCATCGCTGCGGTTGCAGTTGTCGGGCAAAAAGCGAACAATACCTACTCTACGGTAAGCAACACCATGCCGCAACCTTGAGCCAGAAGATTTACATCATTTTCGTCAACTGGAAAAGCTGTTAAATTCCACAGCAAAAACATCTGATTTTCAACAGATTACTATACTTTTCCCATTTATCCTTCACTTCATTTTTGACAAAAGGAGGTGAGCAGGTACTATAAAAGCAGAAGCAATCGAAAAAATGATGTTTAACCCTGAAACATGGGTATTATAGGAAAGAAAGGAGAACTGAAATGACGAATTTCATGACGGAACAGTATGTAAAAATCACGAGCAGACTCGCGAGCCTGCTCAAAAGAGAAGATGGACAAACCCTGGTCGAGTATGCATTGCTGTTGGTTCTTATCGCGATTGTCGTGATTGCAGCAGTAACAATCCTTGGAAAGAAAGCCTGTAATGTTTACTCCAGTATCGGCAGTTCTTTGAGCAATTAAACCGTCAACCCCTTTGGGGCCGACACTCCATGAAAGATTTTGCTTATTCAATGGCACCAAAATTTTCTTTACCAGTCCGACGCCACAAAATTGAAAGGAGCATCTGTTTATACCCCATTTGAGACTTTATTAGAAGGAATGGATATAAATGGATGCTCTATTTTTTCTTTAAGAATCTTGGCAAACGTCATTTCCAATTGTAAAACCTGAACTTAAAAACAAAGACAGCAAAAGGCGAGCGATGCTTGCCAGAAAGCTGGATTCGCACATAGATGAGGACAATGTCATGATATCAAAAAGAGCATCAGGTTTAAATTCCACCGGGCAGGCACTCGTCGAGATGGCAATTATTATTCCGCTGCTGATGCTTCTGGTTATGGGCATCTTTGAGTTCGGTCGTGCCATGTATATAAAGAACACACTGACTCAAGCGGCTCGTGCCGGTGCGAGAACTGCTGTAGTAACTCCAAATATCATCGACGCAACAGGAGCTACCTGTGGCAGTTCCGGGAATAATACCAAGATATACCAGAGTGTCTGCGACAGCCTGTATAGCGGTATCAATAAGAGTGATGTATCTATCGATGTTACCATAACCGATCTTGACGGCTCGACCACTCTCAATTCAGGAGATACTGCTGAAGTAAAAGTAAATCTGAACGATTTTCGTTCTAAATACAGAATTGTTCCATTTATTCCTTTGCCGGACTCGCTTACGGGGACAACAGCAATGCGTTACGAATAGCATCAAAATCATACATCGTAACAACAGACGGAGGGAGGACATATGACACGCCAGAAAACAGTTATCGTCGTCACAGTACTGGCGATAGTTTTTGCGGTGATTGCAGCTTTACTGATGTACAATTACCTGCAAAAACAGGAACAGAGTAAGACAGGTGTCTAACAGTCAATCGTGGTAGCGGCCATGGAGATTCCCATAGGCTCCAAGATAAACGATACCATGATCAAAACTGCACCGTGGCCAAAAGAAAGCGTGCCCCCTGGCACTGCCACGGACCCGAAGGTACTGACGGCTGCAGGGCGTATCAGCATCAGGAACATTCCAGCCGGAGAGCCCATTACCGAAGACAAGTTGGCACCGGCAAGTGGAACCGCCGGAGCAGGCTTCATGACCTATGTCGTCCCTCCCGGACACCGTGCAGTAACCGTGGCAGTCAATGAAGTGGCAGGCGTTGCCGGCTTCATTACTCCCGGAAACAAAGTAGACGTGGTCCTCACAACCCCTCTCCCCGGATCGCCCAATGAAACCATCAGCAAGATTGTCCTGCAGAACGTCCCGGTTCTCGCAACCGGCCAGATTGCCCAGGAGACGAAGGACGGCAAACCAGTCGTTGTGCCGACCGTCACCCTCGACCTGACTCCCGAAGACTCTGAAAACCTCGTGCTTGCGGCCAACAAAGGTCCCCTGCAACTCCTCCTGCGCAACTACTCGGATTCCACCGAAGTGGAAGGCCGCGGATCAACCATCAGGAAGGTTCTTGCAGGCTCACAGCCGCCAGAGCAAACAAAGTCCTCACCGACCATAGTGCGGGTAATCCGGAAAGCAGCGGCGCGCAAAGCTGCGCCTGCACCGAACTACTATTCGGTCGAAGTCATTAAAGGCAAAGATCGATCGACGAAACAGTTTTCACCGACAGAAAACGCACAATGACGATACTTCAGGAAGCGAGGTGACACAATGAGACTCAACGTACACACATCAATCATCACCGCCATTCTGGCGGCAATCATCTTCTCTGCGGTATCGGTCTTTGCCGGCATACCGACCCGGGTAGCGGTCAACAAGAGCATCCTGCTGAACCTGAACAAACCTGCATCACGGATATCAGTGGCCAATCCTGCAATTGCCGAGTTCCTTTTGCTGTCACCGCGCCAGATTCAGCTGAACGGCATAGCTCTCGGTACTACCAACCTGATCGTCTGGGAAAAAGGAGAGTCAAAACCGGTCTTTTTTGATGTCAAGGTCGGTGGTGATGCCAGCTCCATTGAGGCGATGATCCATGAAATGTCGCCGAATGACAACATTAACGTGGAATTCGCCAACGACACGGTTGTCCTCACCGGCAAGGCAACAAACGAACAAACTATCAAAAAAGCAGTGGAGATCGCTGCCGCGTATTCCCCTGGCTCCAGCGTGACTACCACCATAACGGAAAAGGAAGGGATCAAAACCACCAAGACCGATACCACTGCCAAGGTTATCAACCATATCATTATTGACCTGCCAAACCAGGTTCTTCTCCAGGTAAAAGTTGCGCAGGTTGATAAAACCTCCCTCAAGAAAATGGGCATCAGCCTTATGATCAAAGGAAGCACTGCCGAAGGATTTATGAATTTGATAGGGTCACCCAATGGAACCATTACCGGTATACCAACGTCAAACAACAGCGATACCAACAGCGGCGACACGGGTCTTGGCGGTATCAATCCACTTGATGCCTTCCAGTTCGGCGTATCCTATTTCCCGGCAGGGATCGGCGCGGTAATCCAGGCGTTAACCACCAAGGGATTGGCCAAGATTCTTGCTGAACCTAATCTGCTGGTCAAAACCGGCGAACGGGGCGAGTTCCGCGCCGTAAGCAGGATTCCCTACAGTGTGCTGCAAACCTCCGGCGGTTCTTCCACCAGCACCATCGTCTTCGAGGAAGTGGGCATCAAACTGTTCTTTAACCCCGAGGTGCTGGACAACGGCATGATCCGCCTGAGAATCGATCCTGCCGAAGTAAGCAGCATATCGGGAACCCTGGCGGTAAACGGCTATCCGATCATCGACACCAGATCCGCTAAAACCAATGTGGAACTGAAGGAAGGCGAAAGCCTGATCATTGCAGGACTGCTGTCCGAAGATACCGTCAACACCATGTCCAAAATCCCGATCCTCGGCGACATCCCGTTCCTGGGAGCACTTTTCCGATCGACCCAGAAGGAAATCAAGGAAAAAGAACTGGTTTTCTTCATTACTCCCAAGCTGATGAAACCTACCGAACCGGGCGTCAAGACCGAGCTGCCCACTGACAAACAACCGACTCCTGAAGAGGAGAAAGAGCTGAGGTGGATTCCGACTCCATAATCGCCAGGACAGCCTCATATTCAGCTTTACTTGAAACAAGGAATTCATGAGTCCCTCCCCCCCCAAGGAAAGGGGGAGAGGGACAAGAGGGTAGAACCTAAATATACGTAAACATTACGCCCGAAGGTGCATTACCATGTCAGCACTTTTCGAAAAAATCAAGACAAGACGCCAGAAAGGTCAGACGACCGTTGAATTTGCTCTTGTGGCAATTCTTCTCTTAGGCCTTCTATTTGCGATAGTGGACCTGGCCACGCTGTTCTATGTAAATCTGACCATGCAACACGCAGTGCGTCAGGGGACACGATACGCAATCACCGGCAGAAGCGATCTTGGTGCGGACAGGAGATCGGCTCTCATAGAGAAGATCAAAGAGCAATCCATGGGGCTGTATGACAAAAATCGGCATAATCCCCGAGATCCGTCCATTAGCGTCATCAATCCCACTGGCGTCACTTTTTCAAACTACAGTGGCACACCAACGACCGGGGATCCGGGAAAGTCAGATGAAACCATCGTTGTAAGCCTAACCTACACTTGGCCTTTGATGACGCCCCTCATGAAGCCTTTTTTCCCGGGAGGGGCATATACCTTCACTGTCAAGACGACCATGAAAAATGAACCCTTTTCTTCGTCAGGGGGATAGTGATGGGAGCACAAACCAACAAAACATTATTAGGAATAAAAGGTGCGGCCTTTGTAGAGTTAGCAATAGTGCTGCCTCTCCTGCTTCTCCTGGCCCTGGGTGTGTTCGACTTCGCCAGAGCCATCCATGCCAAGAACATGATAACCAACATGAGCCGGGAAGGGGCGAATCTGGCATCACGTACTACTCTCTCAAAAACTGATATTATGAATGCCATCGCCTATACTGCACAGCCGCTGAATATGAACACAAACGGAATGATCTACGTCACAGAGGTGACAGGGACTGCTGTAAACAGCACGACGACCCCCATAATCCAATCGCAGAGCAGATGGCAGAACAGATCCACTCCTGCAAGCAGAATCGGGGCAAACCCTGGGGACACCGCCCAAAACCTGTCAGCACTGAATTTAACCGATGGTGAAACTGTTTACACAGTGGAAGTTTTCTATCGTTACCGGAGTGTATTTTATAGCTACTTGGGACTGGATAAGCAGCTTTACTCTATGTCAGTATTTTGAATTGTCATAATGATGCAAGAGGTCAACAATTCATGAAAGCACTCATCAAAAAAAAATCGAAGGGGCAGGTACTTGTGCTGGTCGCCGTCTCCCTGGTCGTACTTCTGGCACTGACGGCCCTGGCCATTGACGTGGGAATTGCCTACACGGTGCAATCCAAGCTGAACTCGGCGGTAGACGGGGCGGCCATTGCAGCCAGCAGGGGCGTCAAGCAGGGTTCTTCCTTGGGCGAACGAAAGGCGAATGGTCGAGCTGCGGCGTTACGATTCTTTGCCGCCAATTTCCCTGCCAACTTCATGGGGTCAGTACTGACCTCAGGGACACCTACTATTGATATCCCTGACCCAGTAAACGGCACATGGACGATTACGGTAAACGGGAGGGCACGGGCACCCATTTTCTTCGCGCGGGCAGTAGGCTGGCCAAGCCTTACAGTCAAGGCTCTTGCCGAATCAAAAGTACGGGATCTGGACTTAGTCATCGTGCTTGACTGCTCGGGATCACTGGGACCACCAACGAGCTCTTCCAGCACCTTCCCAAGCTTGAAACAAGCAGCTATCAACTTCATTAACAGGTTTTCAGATGGCAATGGCGGTGACCGAATTGGAGTGGTCGCTTTCGCGTCCGGTGCCGCCTCGGCAAGCTGGGACGGCTATGTGGCCATCAACACAGACGGCACAAGAGGTTTCGACAAGTCAACTGTCATAAACGCCATCAATGCGCTCACCGTTGGCGGTTCCACAGCTTCAGGCGAATCGATGCGGAAAGCCAAGGCAGAACTCGACAGAGTTCCTGTCCAGTACCGTTCCAGCCTGAGAGTAATTGTCTTCTTCAGTGACGGAGCACCCAATGATGTGGCAGGAAGTTTTTCATCAGGACACAATAACTTCATCGGGACACTGTACTCCGAAACACCAGATTCATTGACCGTATGCGGAGGGGCCACCGGCAGAGCAGACCGTACTTTCCATTACGACAGGCGCAATTATCCCGATGGTGGCGACACCCACGGCTGCAACATAACCTATCTACCCAGTACAGATTATACGGGTACCGTTGCGTTGGAAAGTTACAACGGCAGACGTACACTGAAGTACGAGGGCAACAGCGGAAGAATAGAAAACACCAAATGCAATGTAAACAGGGCTGCAAGGAACATGGTTGAAAATACAGCAAATTCCGCACGCAGCGGTTTCGGGAATGATGCAATTACCGTTTACACCTTGGGGTTGGGATACAGGTTGAGAACTCTCGAGATCCCGTCCAGTATGTGTCCCGGCTACGGCAATGAAGAGTGGGGCGAAAATATTCTGAAAAGACTCGCAAACACCGCGGACTCGGATACTCACAATTCGAGCCAGCCCACTGGCATGTATGTATTTGCGTCGGATGAAACCCAGCTTGACGCAGCTTTCCAGACCATTGCAAACCAGATACTGCGTTTAACCAAGTAGAACCTGAAAAGGGAGAATAAAATGAAAAATCTCTCGAGAATTGAGAAAAACGGGTTGGCAGGGAATAGACGGGGGATGGCAGTAATATATGTTGCCCTGCTGCTGTTCGCACTTATTGCCTTTGTCGGTCTTGCAATTGACATCGGGTATAAATATATCGTATGGACTGAATTACAGAATGCAGCAGATTCCGCTGCGCTGGCTGGTGCCGCAAAATTAGATGGAACAATCTCACCTCTTCAAACTTTGGCGCGACAAGAAGCGGTATCTTTTGCACAAAAAAATAAGGCTACAAAACAGATTATTAATATAGATCTAAATTCCTCAAACAACACAGCAGGAGACATAGTAGTAGGATATTGGGACGGAACAAACTTTCACGAGACAATTCCTGCCGGAACAGTAATTAACGCAATAAAAATTATCACCCGCAGATCCGGCGAGACTGGAACAGGAGTTGCTGCTTCCGACAAGATCAAAGTATTTTTTGGAAAAGTTCTAAATATTGAATTTATGCGCGCAAATGCATCCGCTATCGCCTGGAGGCCTATCCGACCGACAGTACCTATTTCTTTATGTATCAACTCTTGTAGTTTAAGTACGCCGACAACTTTTTTCTTTAAACAAGACAAGAAAGACAACACGAATCCCCCTCCCAGTGAACCACCTCCTCCAGAAAGAACTGTCGGATGGACTGAGTTTTCCTTTACATCACAAGCCGAAAACTTAGGACCTAAAAGCTTGACTGCACAGTATATTCGTGGCGAAGCCATACCTCCTGATGTATGCAAAAAATATATTTATACAAACAACGGTGTTGGAGAAATTGTTAAGGAATTTAAAGATGAATTTAATAAGCAGGTAAAAACGACTGGGTTACCTTATTGGGAAGTAATTGTTCCGATACTAGACGCAGTAAAGGATCATACTGAATTAACAGCATGTCCTCCAGGAGATCAGCCTCTTCCGTATCAAGTATCGCATTACGCAATCATCCGCATCACAAAAGTAATGACTAACCCGGATCCAGGCTTTGAAGTTTCTGTTTTGAGTTGTATACCTTGCGATCAGAACAGTGCGTTAGGTAAAAGACCATATTTGGTTAAATAGAGATATCATCTCTAACAGCAGATACAGATTATAAAGAAAGGAAAAACAAATTTACATGCCTCCACATATCTCCATGGTCATCATCGACAGCGACAAACCCTCACGAGACGTGATTGCGTCCATCGTGAAACCCTTCTCTGACACTATCAGAATTGAAGGTGAGGTCAGCGACTTTGGTGAAGGCCTGAAAATAATCCAGAAAAGTGCCGCCAATATCGTGATTTTGGAAGTGAGCGATCTGAATCGAGGTATTGAGGAAATTCAATACTTGCTCGCAAACCATCCGAAACTGTCAGTAATCGTCAGTTCATACGAAAAGAGTACCGAATGGATATTAGCGTTGATGCGGGCTGGTGCTGTTGAGTACTTGCTACGCCCCATTGTCCAGGATGAGTTGATCCAGGCTCTGACGAAAGTAGGGAGATTCTGGTTCACGAAACCGCCCGTCGAAACCAAAGCAGGAAAAATTATCGCGGTCTACTACCCGACCGGTGGTGCAGGAGTTACAACGGTAGCAGTGAACCTGGCAGCCGGGCTTGCATCGGACAGCATCAAGGTTGCGCTGGTGGACTTGAACCTGCTGACCGGTGATATTTCAACGTTTCTGGACGTGAATCCATCATACACCCTGAGTAGCGTCACCAATAACATTGCCCGGCTTGATGCAAACTTCCTCATGGGGGTCATGACACAACATTCATCGGGGCCTTACGTATTGACTGAACCGACTGAGGTGGATGAGGCAATCGACATTACCCCCGAACAGGTCAACCGACTGCTGCAGTTTCTCAAGGGAATCTTCGACTATGTAGTGGTCGACTGTGGCGGACAGCTTGCAGGATGTACCATGGCCATACTGGAAAATGCCAACCTGACCCTTTTCACGATGGTACTGAGTCTGCCTACCATCAAGACAGCAAAGCGCTACCTGACAGCCATGGAAAGAAAAGGCATCAGAAAAGACCGTCTGAAACTCATTGTAAACCGTTACCTGCCAAAGGCTGATATTCAAATAAAAGATGCTGAACGGGTCCTTGGCCAGAAGGTTTTTTCCACCGTGCCTAATGACTATGAGGATATCATCTCATCCATCAACAAGGGGATACCGCTGATCAAACTGCTACCCCGTTCATCGGCAAGCAAGGCCTTTGAAAATATGGTCAGTCTGTTGAAAAAGGACTTGGGAGAGTAAGCTCTATCCCCCCGCTCTTGACGGGCATACGCGCTGAAACACAACGTTGCGCAGGTTGGAGGGGTCAGAAGGTGAATAATGCTATATTTTTTGTTTTCATGGCAACTACCCCCACCCCCTACCCCCTCCCGCGAGGGACGGGGGAGTGTAAGATTCGCCGCCCTCTCCTGGCAAGATAGGTGGAGCACATAATAGTCACACAGAAATCCTTCCCCCGCCCTTGACGGGAGGGGGTCAGGGGGTGGGTGAAGCCACTATGAAAGAACGACATAGACTCGCACCCTTTGCCAAAGACTTAAGAAACAATGCAACAGATGTTGAACACTTTCTGTGGCAGTATCTCAGGAGCAGCAAACTTGAAGGAGTCAAGTTTCGACGATAGCATCCAATAGAAGATTATATTGTGGACTTTGTTTCATTTTCTCCAAGGTTGGCAATAGAATTAGATGGCAGTCAACATTATGAAAATCAGGAATATGATCAGGTAAGAGATGATTGTTTACGCAGGAACGGCTTCACAGTTTTGCGTTTCTGGAATAATGAAGTATTCGAAAATATTGAGGGTGTGCTTGAGGTAATCAGGCGTCATTGTTTTAATTCGGTTTCCCCCACCCCCCTACCCCCTCCCGCGAGGGGCGGGGGAAAGTAAAGCAACCAGTCCACACTCACACTAATGAGTCTCGTATGGATTTCGATACCCTACAAACAAAAACGGGAAATGCCGGCAAAGACAGGGAATTTTTCCAGGAGCTGAAAACCCGTATCCACCGGCGACTCATCGACAAACTCGACATGGCGAAAGTTGACATGATAGGAAGCAATGAACTGGTTCGCGAGATCGGGTACATTATCGAGAGCCTCATTGTCGAGGAAGGCGTTCCGCTGAACCAGGTAGAGAAAGACCGGCTGGTCGTGGAAATCCAGCACGAAACCTTTGGTCTCGGCCCCCTGGAGCCGCTGCTCTCCGACCCGGAGATCTCCGACATCCTGGTGAACAACAGCTCACAGGTCTACATCGAGCGATTCGGCAAACTCCAGAAGACCGATATCTGCTTTCGGGACGATAAGCACCTGCTCCAGATCATCGAGCGAATCGTTTCAAAGGTCGGAAGAAGGATTGACGAGTCGTCACCGTATGTGGATGCTCGACTGCCTGATGGATCGAGGGTTAACGCCATTATCCCGCCCCTTGCCATTGATGGGCCGGCACTCTCAATCCGCCGTTTCGGCATGGAACCGTTGAAGATGAACGATCTTCTCCGCTTAGGGACCATGGACAACCGCATCTCCCTTATCCTTCAGGGTGCGGTTAAGACCCGCCTCAACATCCTGATCTCAGGCGGTACCGGCAGCGGGAAAACGACCCTGCTGAACGTACTTTCAGAGTACATCCCCTTTGACGAACGGGTCGTTTCCATCGAAGACTCGGCAGAACTCCACATGAAGCAGGAGCATGTAGTCAGACTTGAGACACGGCCACCGAACATCGAAGGGCGTGGTGAAGTATCGCAGCGCGACCTGCTGCGAAACGCCTTGAGGATGAGACCGGACCGAATCATCATCGGCGAGGTGCGCGGCGGCGAAGCACTTGATATGCTCCAGGCCATGAACACCGGTCACGACGGTTCGCTTTCCACCATCCACGCAAACACCACCCGGGATGCAATGGCGCGTCTGGAAACGATGGTTCTCATGGCAGGCATGGACCTGCCGGAGAGGGCAATCCGTGAAC
>JAQUHM010000263.1 GCA_028683595.1 Geobacteraceae bacterium
TTCATGCGATCAGAAACTCTGAACAGACCCGTTGTCATGGAAAATGTCGAGTTCAGGCCTCCCTGTTGCCGATATAATACATCCAGGTATACCGGATGCTGATTATGTGCGTCAGGGCTTGTCCGGCAGGCTTTCATGACAGCTAAGGATCAATCTTCAATAAAAGAGAGGACAGTTGGTTATGGCTAATGTTTTGATTGTCGATGATTCCTCGACCATGAGGAAAATCATCTCCAGGTCCTTGAGGCAGGCCGGCCTTGCCGTTGATGATATCTTTGAGGCTGGTGATGGTATCGAAGGGTTGAGCGTGCTTGGTGAAAAAAGTGTTGATCTGATCCTTTCGGATATTAATATGCCGAACATGGATGGTCTTGAGTTTATCAAGCAGGTTCGCGCGAATGGAAACAATGTTCCTATCGTTATGATAACTACCGAGGGTGGCGAAGACATTATCAAGGAAGCTATTGCCAGTGGTGCCAGCGCCAGCATCAAGAAACCATTCACTCCGGACCAGCTCAATGAAAAGCTTGGAGGTCTGCTATGACACTGAATGCAGTGGTAGAAGAGGCGATTCATCTGAATGAAGACGAAATGGCCCGCCACGTTATTGATGCGACCAAGGAAGTGTTTTCAACCATGATTATGATGGATCTGGAAGCTTGCTTCCCCTTGGTCGAGTCGGTGAATACTTTCCATTGCAGTATCAGTGGGATGGTTGGCATGGCTGGCACCTATACCGGCATTCTCGCGATTCATTGTCCCCGGAGTTTCGCCTTGAAGATCACCTCTAACATGCTTGGCATGGATGTGGATGAGGTTGGTGAAGATGTGACCGATGCCCTCGGCGAGATAGCCAACATGCTCGGTGGGTACGTGAAAATGGTCCTTTCCAAGGGAGGAATGGATATCAATCTTTCCATTCCCACGGTTATTTCCGGTGAGGAATACACAATCAATGCCATGTCGGACATTGATTGTGTGGCTGTTCCATTCACTCATGACGAAGATACTTTCGTCGTCAGTCTCAAGCTCAGAAAAGAATAACCAACCAGTTTCCATCCGGAGTTTCCGGATTGAAATTAACCAGGATAACGGGACGGTGCAGTATCATGGCGGGATTCGAGAAACTGCGTAAGATGATTCAATCGGCTCTCAAGCAGTCTGCTGAAGAGAGCAGTATGCTTTTGAATCAGGAACTTACGGTGAATGACACTGAAGTTATGGAGTTCGACAAAGAGGCTTACCTTGCTGATATGGAAGACTCGGCTTTTGTTGTGCCTGTCGATTCGCGGGAAGATTATCCCGGCCGGCTCCATCTGGTATTCTCGCTTCGTGATGCAATCCTTATGAGCGGTATTCTCTTGGGTATTCCGCCAGGTCGTATATCCGAAAAACGCAAACTTCTCATTCTGGAAGCGGATGATATTGATGCTTTTTCCGAGATTGCTAACCAGATAATCGGTACCTTCAATTCCGTTTTTCAGCCACTCCTGCCGGACAAATTTCACCTCAAGCAGCTTCCTCCAACGAAATATGTCCCGCAGGTTGACGAGATTACCGACGAAATTCCGGTCCCCGCCGAGGAATACCTGGTATACAAGGCCCAGATCAAATTGGGAGGGGATGACCTTAATCGGTTTGATATCCTGGTTCCCTTGTCGCTGGCAAAGGCCCTCGATCCCCAGGAAGCTGTTGCTGAATCTCAAAGCGAGGATTCTGCTGTCCATGATCAGGCGGAGTCTCTCCGCCGCCTCTTTCCGGCTGACTCTGACGGGAAGGCTCCTTCAGGCACGAAAGACGTATTCCCCGGGGGAGGTTCAGTACTTGTTCTGGAAGATGACCCTGAAGAGCGAGAGGTGGTAAAGGGATTCTTGGTTGCCAATGGTTTTACAACCCTTGCGTCTAACCTGGGCGCCGACATGAAAGATGTTTTTGCCATGGAAGAGATTCAGGCAGTTGTTCTTGGCATGAAGAAGGCAGACGAATGGGAGCTGTCTTTGTGTTCCAAGATCAAGGAAATGTCGGGGAACTCCCAGTTGCCCATCATTGTTTGTGCCAGTCAATGGACACGAACCGGAATTTTCAAGGCGCTGAAAAACGGCGCGAAGGACATCATTCTGAAACCGTACGAACAAAACGAACTCCTTGGAAAACTCGGCAAGTTCCTAGCAGCGGCTTGAGGCGAGTGTCAAAATAACGACCTTTATTAGGTAACGCTTCTTTGACTTAACGACCTGAGCTCTTTTTTCTTTCCCGTTGTCCAGGAGGTTCCCCGGACTGATTTTTCCAACCATCACCGGTAATCCCGGTCACTGCTTTTTCCCTCCTGTTCTCCCTCTGTGGAGCTAATCCTAATATTTTCAGTGAGTTATGCCTCGTGGTTCCCCTTTTGTTACCCTGCTTTCAATGCACATTGAAGCTGTCGAATCGGATAGATTTTGTGCACAAAAATTGTCTTCCTTCTCATCTGTCAAGCGGCACGGGTTTTGCCCCTGTGAACATGAAGACATGTCTGCTGGAGGGTTCGTTAGTGGCATTCCGATCATCTGGGAAAAAGGGAAAGGGGAAAGAAACATCGTCCGGGTTCCAGGCGCAAGCTTTTGCCTGCAGATTCGCGATATGTGTTTCTTGTCTTCTGGTATTTTTTTGCAGCGATCTCTTGGCAGCGAAGGACTCCAACCGTCTCTACCGCATGGAAGTGCAAAAGAAAGATTCCTTCACCCGTTTTGTCTTTGTATTCGCTTTGCCTCCCCACTACAGAATTTCCCATGCCCCGGGCGGGAAAGTGCTTGTAACTTTCGATGACACCTGTGGGCCTCTGCTGAAAAAATTCAACCTCTATCGTGACGCCAGGGTTGAAAATTTACATTTTTCCGATCAAGGCAGCCGTCTGCGTTTCGGCTTCACGGTGAAGGAGAGCTCCCCGGGTTTCCGTTTCCTTGCTGTCTGCCTGCCTAATGTCCTGACTCTGGACGTGGGAGAATCTCTCCAAACGAATGGTTTCGCGTCCATGCCTCCCGGACGCGATCAGATCTGGAAAGGCGCAGACAAGCTGATTCATGACTTTGACCCTCCGCTGTTATCGGAGATCCCCTTTTTCCCCACTCCAGGCCCGCTTATCAGCAAGCTTCTATCCGGAGATCAGCTCAGGTTGTTTCTGCGAGGAGAAAATCTTCTCTACCGGGAAAAAGGCGTGGAAGCAGAAGAAATATTCTCCGGATTCCTTGATAAGCAATCATCGTTACGCGCCATAGCGGCATACCGCCTTGGAGAGGCCCAGTATCAGTTGCAGAAATACGAATCTGCTCTTCGCTGGTTTCGGGAGGGAGAAAGAGTCTGGCCGGATTATCTGGTTCAGAGCCCCTCCATGGTATTTGCCTACGCTGACACATTGGGTCGTTGTGGGGAGACAGCCGTTGGTCGCAGGATCCTTGAAAGGATGATTGCCGGCATGTCGGAGACAAAATACGGACCGATACTTCTGGTTCGCCTTGCGGATATCTCTGCTCGCGGAGGACGTGAGATGGATGCCGTGGCGGTCTACAGAACAGTTGCGCAGATGTTTCCCGGAACGCGGGCTGCCTACCTGGCAGCAATCCGTTTGGCAGACCTGCGATTATTCGAGGTTAATAGCAATACTTTTCGCCCTCTGGCAGACGAGTACCGTGGAATTTACCGGAAAACCGGTGATCCGGCCCTGAAAGAGGAAGCGTTATTCAAGGTTGCCCTTACTGCTTCCCTCTATGGTCCCGCTAATGAGGCAGTCAGCTCCGTTGCCGAGTACCTGAAGATGTTCCCTTCAGGTGTCTTCGCCAACGTGGTTTCTACCATGCGGGAAGACCTGCTCCTTTTGCTGTATCGGGAACTGGCTACAGCGGGCGATTGCAAGGGGCTGGTCAAGCTTGTGCTTAATAATCGTGATTATCTTGCGCGGTGCGTTGGTGATAAGGACTTTATTCCGCACATCTCTGACTGTTTCGAGAATCTGGGGATGTTTCGTGAGGAACTCGAAATCTTCAGTTCCATGGCTGATACGGAGTGGGTAGGTCCAAATGAAGCCTTTCTCCATTTGCGTATTCACGAAGACGCGTGGGCACTTGAAGAGTTTTCCTTGGCAGAGGCGTCGGGTCGGCTCTACCTGGCAAAGTATTCAACCGATAGCCAGGCAGGTCGTGTCCGGGAGCGTGTTGGCTGGATACAGTACCGGCATGGGGACATGGGTCCCGTGGTTACCACCTTGTCCCCTTTACTGCAAAAAAATTCGAAAGTCTCGGACCCGGCAAGTTTCTACTATCTCGGCAAAGCCTGCCAAAAGCTGCTTGATCCGGTCCGTGCGCGGGAAGCAATGAGAATGTACCTTGGAAGCCTGCCTAAGGGCACGGATACATCTTTGACGGCTGATGCCCGGACAGTAATCGCTTCTGTTCAACTTTCCCGGCATGAAACAGAAGGCGCCCTGCAAACGTATCGCGAAGGTTATGAATCCTCACGGGGGGAAAGGAAAGACATGTTCCTCTTTAAGATGGGAGAGGTTCTCATTACCCTGAATAAACGGGATGATGCCCGTACCCGTTGGGAGCAGTTGGTTCGTGAGGGGACAGACCCGGTTTGGAAAAGCCTGGCCATCCAGGCCCTTGCCGATCTGGCCTGGCGCGAAGAGTGGAAACAATAAGGGCTTGTCACAAGCTTTACGTCTCGTCAAAAAAATGTCTTCTGTCAAAAACAACGAGTGCGAAACGTTGTTCCGGAGTACACTTGGCCTTGTAACATGCCAATATAATTGCATATTTTATCTGGTACGAGTTTTGCTCATTTGTCAGAGAATAATAAAACGGAGCGATCTATGCCAATAGACAAATTGTTCGGCCCAACGATTGACCTTATGGCCAGAAATCTGGATCTGCGGACGAAAAACCAGACGTATATTGCCGCAAACGTTGCCAATGCAGAGACCCCAAATTATCGCGCCAAGACCTTTTCTTTTGAGGATCAATTGAAAGATGCTCTGAAAAACAAGGATGCCGGTTCCATGGCTGCGGTTCCGGCGAATTCCCGCCATATTCCGCTGAAAGGAATTGCCCGGAAGATTGAAGATGTGGACGGTATTGTGGATGAGAGTTCGACGAGCGGCCTGGGCCGGGATGGGAACGGAGTCGACCTGGAGCGGGAAATGGGAAGGATGGCTGAAAACCAGATTCTCTATAATGCGTCAGTTCAGATCCTGGCGAAGAAGTTTGATGATCTGAAGTACGCTATCAAAGGAGGGAACTAAATGGATTTCTTTTCCTCGCTGGAAGTAAGTTCTTCGGCATTAGCGGCTGAAAGAACCAGGATGAATCTGATTGCCGGCAACATGGCCAACGCAAATTCCACCAGAACCGCAGAAGGCGGCCCCTATAAAAGGAAGGATGCAGTTTTTACCGCTCAACAGCCTGACTCACCCACCTTTGGAGAGACTCTCAATCGTTTCGGTTCCGGCACCCCTGAAGGTGTGAAAGTCACGGCGATCATTGAAGACCAGACCGCTCCCCGGCTTCAGTTCGACCCGAAGCATCCTGACGCTGATGCAAATGGTTTCGTGGCGTTACCAAACGTAAACATCATCG
>JAQUHM010000264.1 GCA_028683595.1 Geobacteraceae bacterium
TTGGCAATTGTGAAGCCAAGATCAAGTATGCGCTGGTAAAAAGTTCGGAATCCGGTTCGGAATTCCTCGCAGGTGGCGGCTGTCCCGGCCTTGTCATCGGGTGGTTTTGGCAGAATCGCTTTGGTTATGCCGAGATTTGCCGAAGGAAAGATACCGTGCTCGTGGAAGATCGGCAGCGCTCGTTCGATGCCCTTGATGACCCCGGGCAGTCCCCTCATGCTTTCGTGAAGCTCCGGATCGGGCGAGTCTATGCTGATCCAGAAGGTATAGAGTCTGGTGGCGGCCAGGGACTCGGCAAGACGAGAAATTCTTGCGCTAAAATCCGGGTTGTCGGAGTTCATGAAGAGAAAACCGTTTGTTCCGGTCCGTATATAGGGAATGCCCGCATCTCCGGCGTAGTGAATCAGGGTGAGCAAATTCTTTGGATGGAGGAAAGGTTCTCCACCGGTCAAGGAAAGTGCCGCAACGCCTGAATTGGCGGCATGGTCGATACTCCGCCTGCAATCGCCAAGAGAGAGGAGGGAGCGGCGGAAGGGGGTATTCCGCCGCATCCCGCACTGAGGGCAGGTGGCGTTGCAGGAATCGGTCAGCTGAACTATCAGCTGGGAGGGAATTCTGCCACGGGCCAACCTGAACGCGTGGCGCATAAGGGACGGTTTAGGGCTTGCGTCGGACACGTGACCTCTCAGTAGTTGGCAACCTTCGGTTGAAGGATGGTGCCGCAGGCGTCGGTCATGGCTACGGAACCCTGTTCCGCGAATGATCGTGCACTTTTTCCTGTCTTTGCGGTCCTCACGGGATCCAGGAGCAGCGATCGCATTGCTTCGACGAGATCCTCCCGGCTGTCCGCCCTGGTGATGAGGCCGGTTATCCCATCCATCATCAGTTCTTTTGGTCCGCCTCCATCGGAGACGATGACAGGCAGACCTGATGCCTGGGCTTCCAGGACCACATTGCCGAAGGTGTCGGTGGTGCTGGGAAATACAAAGACATCGGCCGAGGCATAGGCCGTTGCCAGGTTTTCCCCTTCGAGGAAACCGGTAAAAATGACCGGATGCCCCTTCAGTATTTCCTCAAGGTCACTTTTAAACGGTCCATCGCCGATGATGATAAGCTGGGCGGGGACAATTTCTCCGGAGATCGCCTTAAAGGCCTCGGCCAGCAATTCCAGATTCTTTTCTCTCGAAACCCTGCCAACATAAAGGAATTTCATCCCTTCACCACAAGGGTAACGATCCCAGAAGCCCGGGTCACGCCGTTCTGGTGAAAACTGCTCTATATCCACCCAGCGCGGCAGGGGGCGGGTCTTTTCCTGCGGCAGTCCACGCTCGATGAGCTGGGTACGGGTGCTTGCCGAGGGGACCATAACTTCATCCATCTGGCCGTAAAACCAGATCATGAATCCCCAGGCAGCCCTCTCCAGCATTTCATCCGAGGTAAGGCTTCTGACGTATTGTGGGATATCGGTGTGGTAGGTTCCTGCAATAGGGAAATCCATCAACTTGGCAATTGACAGCGCGAGGAGTCCCACGGTGCCGGGAGTACTGACATGGATACGGGTAAATTCCTCTCGTTCGAAATAATCGATTACCTCGAGAACCGGTGGAAAGTGAAGCTTCAACTCCGGGTACTCGGGCAGGACGAAATCGCCGACGGAACGGAAGTTCATGACGCCGTTTTCGTATCCGGTCGGGTTTGGGGAGGAGGTGATGACCGTCAGTTCTATCCCCCTGGTCCGGGCAATATCGATAAGCCTCCGGATAGTGATTGCAACACCGTTGATCTCATGGAGGGTGTCGGTGAACAGGGCGATCTTTTCTTTCTTTTTTACCCTCTCACCGGCATCAAATCGTTCGGCGAGTTCGGCCATCAGGCCCTTGCCCCTATGCTGGTGATGGAAGGCGAGATAATAAGGGGAGATGAGGAGATGGACCAGGCCGATGGTGCTCAGCGAGTGAACCAGATCGAAAAAGCCGGATGAAAACGATACCCTCATCAAGCGTTCCGTGTAGAGATAGATCATCCGGTTGGCCAGGTAGCTGGTTACGGCAAATATTTTGCGGTTTCTGCTCTCCGTTCCGATGCTTCGCAGAAAATCGGAATCTTTCAACAACCGCTTGGCCTCTTTGTCCAGCATTCCTTCGAAGCTCCCGTTTCCAGTCCTGTCGCTGCCATCCGGCAAATTTCTGCGGATAAAAAGCTTCAACTTGTCGAGAAATGGCGTCCGTTCGCCATCCGAAGCGAAAAACCTTTCCAACAGGGCCTTGATGAAAGGCATTGATGCGGACGTGCCGGAACCGAGCCGCTGGCGATAGAAACTGTGGGTTATGGAATAGAGGCTATGGGCAAGGGTAAGTGGATCTCCGTCTTCGCCGGCCGGGGACGAAAAGCGCTTGGTGATGCCGTTGAGAAATTCGCCAAGGTTTGCGGCTCCGGGAACAACGGTATGGGCTCCGGCAATAAAGAGGCCACTGTGATCGTCCGAACCTCCAACACGGCCTTTGATCCAAGGTGTCTCACCGACCGGAGCAATACCGTGCTTGTCAGCAAGTGCCGCAATTTTTTCCGGAGTCAGGTTGTCGAGGAGCTCTTCCAGGAACGTTCCGTAGCGTTTGGCCCGTGCGCCGTTTTTTACCTCGAAAATCCTGAAAAGCAGCATCATTTTTTCCAGGTGGTCAGCGGATAATTTGTCGTTTTGGGCATAGAGCGGATGGGCTGCGAAATGGGGGATGCCGCTACGGTGCAGGTACTCGACCAGTTCGTAGAGGTTCTTGCGCAGTTCCAGGATCTCCCGGAAGCTGTCTTCGCTGATGTTCAGCACCACCACGTGCAGCTTGCAGCCATCTTCCGGAAAATAGCAGGTTACCTCGGAACTGACAAAGACCCCGGGGAGGTGGGCGATTTTCAGGACCCCGCTGATGGTATTGTGGTCGGTGATGGTGACATAATCCATTCCCTGTTTGCGTGCCGCATGATAGACCAGCTCCGGAGAGGAGTAGCTTTCAGGACAGTTGAATTTTCGCAGCGCCCAGTAGGTTGGTTTGTTGGAATGACTGGAATGAACGTGAAGGTCGGCTCTTGATATCTTCATGTGACTATTTGTATCATCGAACCATTACAGTTTTATGTTTCCAATGCAACATTTGGGTGAATTATCGGAGTTTTGCGTCTCGTGCGATGAGTCCTCCGCCTTAATTCCGAGGAGTTTTGGCTCCTGGCAAGGCGGGGTGATGCAGGCATGGCCGGGGTCTGTCGAGGAGTCACAACGCAGCCAGGGGCTAAAAGAACCGGAATTAAAAGGAAATGAATTAGCCACACGGGACACTAGCGACAGACAGGGTTACTGTTTGAAGGTATACTAGTACTACAAGATATTCGCCGGGTCGAGTCGCCAAAAGGAAGAAAATATGGCCCTGTTTTACCATCTCGCATCCGAGTTTTGCGGTCTTTGCGGCACGATCTCGGCTGATAAACAACGTAACAAGGAGGCCCCCATGGCCGACTGTTGCAATCATAATCACGAGAAAAAACTTCAACAGGAACATGATCACCACCACGATCATGAGCACGGTTCCTGTTGCTCTCCTGCCCCGGCATCGCTGGAGCGATTGGCCGCCCAGGAGGAAGTTGCGGAAGGAACCCGAACCGCTATCCGCATCATGCAGATGGACTGCCCGATTGAAGAGACCCTGATTCGCACCAAGTTGAAGCGCATGTCTTCGGTCAAGAGCATGGAGTTCAACCTGTTGCAGCGGGTGCTGACCGTAGTGCACCAGCCGGAAGCCCTGGATGAGATTTTGGAGGCGGTGCGCTCCCTCGGTTTTCAGCCGGAACTGGCGAACACCGAGAGGTCACTTGCCGAGGTAGCGACGAAGAAACCTTTGTGGCCTTTGGTTCTGGCCGGTTTAGCGGCGATTGCCTCCGAGGCTGTTGTCTGGATGGGCCTGCCCGGCTGGTTGTCTGCAGTACTGGCCATAGTAGCCGTTGCTGCCTCCGGCCTGACTACCTTTAAGAAGGGTCTGCTGGCCATCGTCAATGGCAATCTGAACATCAATGCGTTGATGAGCATTGCCGTGACCGGTGCGCTGTTTTTGGGCGTATGGCCGGAAGCGGCAATGGTCATGGTCTTGTTTACCATCGCCGAACTGATCGAGGTAAAGTCACTTGACCGGACGCGCAATGCCATTGAGGGGTTGATGAAGCTTGCTCCGGAAAAGGCCACCGTTCAGCAGTCAGATGGTTCCTGGCGGGAAATTGAAGCCAGCGCGGTTACGGTAGGCAGCGTGGTGCTGGTAAAGCCGGGTGAGCGCATCGGCCTGGATGGTACAATCGTTGCCGGTCGCTCTACGGTAAACCAGGCACCGATTACTGGGGAAAGCCTGCCGGTGGACAAGGCCGAAGGGGACGCGGTGTTCGCCGGGACGATCAACGAGGCCAGTTCCTTCGAATATCGCGTGACAGCCGCGGCAAGCAACACCACGCTGGCACGCATCATCCACACGGTCGAGGAAGCGCAAGGGGCAAAGGCTCCGACACAACGCTTTGTCGACCGTTTTGCCCGCATCTATACGCCGTGTATCTTCATTATGGCGTTGGCGGTTGCCGTCATGCCGCCGCTGCTCATGGGAGGTTCCTGGCACGACTGGATCTATAAGGCTTTGGTGTTGCTGGTAATCGCCTGTCCCTGCGCACTGGTGATTTCGACGCCGGTATCGATTGTCAGCGGACTGGCCGCGGCGGCGCGGCACGGAATTCTCATCAAAGGTGGTGTCTACCTTGAAGAAGGACGCAAGCTGACCTTGCTGGCGTTCGACAAGACCGGCACCCTTACCCAAGGCAAACCGGTGCAGACCGATTTCGAGGTGCGAGGTGATCTGGCTGAAGAACAGTGCCGCCGCCTGGCTGCCAGCCTGGCCACCCGCTCCGACCATCCGGTCTCGCTAGCCGTGGCCAGTGCCGCTGATCTTGAAGGGGTGGCGCGAGAGAATGTTACCGTTTTCGAGGCACTTGCCGGTCGTGGCGTGCGTGGAGACATCAATGGCCGGACGTATTATCTGGGTAACCGGCGTCTGGCTGAAGAACGGGGTCTCTGCTCTGCAGATCTCGAAGCCCGGCTGGGTCAGCTGGAATGTCAAGGTAAGTCCGTGGTGATGTTGAGCGACGTGAAACAGATCCTTGCATTGTTTGCCGTGGCCGATACCCTCAAGGATACCAGCCGCAAGGCCATTGAGGAACTGCATCGCCTGGGCGTCAAGACCGTGATGTTGTCGGGGGATAACCTGTACACCGCCCAGTCCATTGCCGATCACGTCGGAATCGACCAGGCGCGCGGCAACCAGCTGCCCGAGGATAAGCTGAAAGCAATCGAGGAGTTCTGTGCCGAAGGAATGGTGGGCATGGTTGGTGACGGCATCAACGACACACCGGCCCTGGCGCGGGCCGATATCGGCTTTGCGATGGGCGCAATGGGGACAGATACCGCCATCGAAACGGCGGACGTGGCTTTGATGGACGATGATCTGCGTAAAATCCCGACCTTCGTTCGTCTGTCACAGGCCACGAGAGGGGTGCTTGTACAGAATATCGTCCTGGCACTGGGCATCAAG
>JAQUHM010000265.1 GCA_028683595.1 Geobacteraceae bacterium
TGGTATTGAATCGTCAGGCGGGACTGATAAAGCAGTGAGCGTGGAGTGGGAAGGCTAAGATGTAAACCTTAACATTTCACTTTGCATTTTAATTGAATTTGCTATAATGTGCCGCAATAAAGGGATAAATATAGCGCCTTGATCTGTCGAACTATCCAAGCCTTCAATGATCGCCTGTCGCAGGGGATAATGTGCGATTGAATGAGCGCTTGCCTGTGCCAATTTGCTAGCTTTCCTGCTTAAGTCAAACCATAATTGTTAAAATTATCGACAAAGGTGTCGGAAAATTTTGCATAGTTGTCGTGATATGGCGTGCGCTGTATATAATGTTTTATAGTCAAAATATTATATTTTGTTAAAAATAAAAATTACTATGATTATATGATCGCTATAACGTGCCGTGTATAGTAGGAAAAGTCCGGCTGATCTCCATCAGGCAGATTATAAGTATAATGTTTTTAGTGAAATTCACGGTTTAATGAGAATAGAAATTGCATTAAACTGATTACGCAATATTTCGAACTGAAAAAGCTACCCCCGTTGCGAGGCGGGTCCGGAAAGCCACGGGTCCGACGAAGCTGTAAGCGAAGTCGGACAGCCGAGCCGCCAAGATTCGATCCCGCTAGGGTTTTGAGCTGGCGGCATTTTGCGTTTATAATGCGATGACTCGTTATGCGTAATATAGATATTTATACAGCACAAATTTTATGTCTCGCTATTATTTGTTCGGAGGGGGTAATACTGCTGCCCGCATTGTGAAGTATGGTTTTAGTCCGTGTACATAATTGTTGTTTTTTGTTGCTAAAAACGTACTCAATCAAATAATTTTGAAGGGGGGGGGGCGGAAGCTGGACATGGGAGATGATGTATCTAATTCGTGGATTTAAGTAGTTTCCATCCGGAAACGGTCCTTTTTTGCCCTGACAGCGTCAATCAGCGATCTTGTTTGTGCGAAGTACAGTAGTACCTCTCCGCACAATCCCTTGATTTCCTTGTCAGAACAAAAAAATCCTCGTTTCCATATTGGAAACCGCTTGTTTCACTTCCGGAGTTTCCGGATGGAAACTAAGTAATTTATAGGAGGAAAGTATGAAAAAGTTTACTATCTCGATGTGTCTCGTCGCCGTCATGGCATTGGGGACGAATGCTTGGGCGTCGCTGTCTGGAACCTTGTATTCCAACGGATCAGGGGGGTATTTGTCGACTGATACCAGCGGGGGTCTCGTTGCTATAAATGCGCTTGTTGGGCAGATTAACTGGTCAGTCGACCAAGTGGACGGCGGACTTTGGAGCTATACCTATACTTTTATTCCTGTTACCGCCAACAAGAATCGCGGACCGGGCGCGTTTGCCATCGAGTTCGGCGCGCAACCGACCGACCTTGTGTGGAGCTATACATACAGTGGCTCTTCAAGCGCGAACATGAGCATTGCTACAACTACCGGCACCCTGCAGACGATTGACCGTACGTTAGCTGCCGGATATGACTCATGGCTGAGCGCTGCAGATCCGGTTGGAACAAATGTGGATGTGACTACAACTTTCGACGGCATTCAGTGGGTTATTGATGACACGGCTCCTAACGGTTCTATTTACTTGACCCTTTCACTCTTGACTTCATTGGCACCGATGTGGGGCGATCTCTACATGGACGGCTACAATGTCACCAGCAATAATGGTTACGGGTTTGTCCGTAACACTAATTATGACCTTGCTGCCACCGAGGAATTTTCTCTGACAGGGTCTATCCTTTCTGGCTATATTCCTGTCCCTGGAAGTGCTGCGGTACCCATTCCGCCTGCAGTCTTCTTGTTCGGCAGCGGACTTTCCGGACTGTTTTTCCTCCGCAGAAGATACTTTCCTGCATAGTTATGCGTATACACGGGGCTGATTTAATCAGCCCCGCAGTTCATTTCGCCGTGTAATAATTCAAACTTGGAATTAAGGACGCAAATCACTACTGTCCGGTTAATAACTGAATAAGTTCAGTTTTGCATTGGGTCCTTTGCTGACCGCTCAAACGGACACAGCAAGCCCAAGACGATACCTTGAAGGTATAATTTTTCGTTATCGAAAATCAAAATCAACTCGCTTGATATGCAGTCACCATTTTCCGGCAACCAGACCGCCAAGAACAAATAAACCGATAAAGCCACCCCCGTCGCGAGGCGGGTCCGGAAAGCCGCGGGTCCGACGATGCTTTTATCGAAGATGGACTGCCGAGCCGCCAGAAAATATCCCTGGAAGGATATGAAGGCGGCTTTTTATTTTCCAGGCAATTTGAAAAACTGCAAGGAACTTACTATTGGAGAGAAGCATGTGCGTACGAGGGTCGTAAAACGCTGCAAGTGTTCTATGTCCAACAACAGATCATTACCGAGACAACGCGGCCGGAAGGGAGAGGGTGAAACGGTGTTTCCCCTCTTCACAGCCTCTCTCGCAAGGATTGAAGAAGTAAAGACACTGCACCATATCGAAACCGACAGGAGAAACAAACCACTATGAAGAGCGGAAACATCAGATTAATCACCCTCATCCTGCTGAGCCTTTCCATCGCCGTTTTAGTGTCAGGCTGCGACAAGACTCAAAAAGAAAACTTTACTTTTGCAACCGAATACCAGGCGGTGTTCCTGGACAACGGCCAGGTATTTTTCGGCAGGCTGGATAAGGGCGGGAGCGACCACCCCAGGCTCACGGAAGTGTACTACATCGGCCAGCAGCCCTCCCCCGACGGCAAGCAGGTGGTAAATATCCTGCTCAAGCGCGGCAATGAGTGGCATGGTCCCGAATCCATGTATCTCACCAAAAGCCACATCGTCATGATCGAGCCGGTCTCCCCCACCTCGCGGGTGGCGGATCTGATCAAGGAGCTGAAGGCCAAGCCGCCGGAGAGCAAGTAGCAACCGTTCGATATCTTCACGAACAAGGAGACGGAAATGAAAAAATTGCGATTGGGGTTATGGGCGTTGTGCATCGCCCTGCTGACTTTCGGCAGCGCGGCATATGCCTCCATAATCCCCTACAACATGACATTTGCCCATGTGGCAAATGACAGCGGAACAAAGTACGATACCGACGAGGTCAACCTGGGTGCGCCCGACGAGACCTACTATTTTGCCTTTACTAAAGACGGCAAGGGCTTTGACAGCATCCACCTGACCACCGATCTGGCCGACACTTACGGACAACTCACCATTCTCAACACCAACACATCCTCAACTTCGGGAACCTTCTACATAACTGATACCGGCGGCAGGGGCCATGGTGACGACATTCTCCTGATGTTATCCTCATCCGGGACGATCTCCGACGATTTCCAGGTGAACATCACATCCAGCGGTTACAGCTTCACCCCAGGCAATACCTCCTACGATGCTGTCTACGTAGACAATGCGGTTAACGAAACTTTCACCAAGGCGGACTTTATTTACGGGCCGCAAACCTACCGAATGAGCTCCGTTGCCGACTACTCCTTTTACTACGGCCAGGATCCCTCTACCAATTCGTTTTTCATGCTGGTGGATCTTTATGTCGGGACGCTCAGCGGCTCCGAAGGGGCCATTACGGTATCGTACGAGCTCAGCGGCTTGGACAATCAGACTTTGTCGTTCAATGCGTACTCCTGGTGCGGGGTCTCGAACTCGGGTGAGGGTGTGTATTGGACAAATCCAACCAGTAACTCATACATGATCAACTCGGCGACCGCTCCGGTCCCGGTACCTCCGGCCTTGCTGCTATTCGGCTCGGGGCTTGCCGGGATGGCGTTCATGAGGAGGCGTAAAACCGAAGTTGAATGAGAGAAGAATGGGTTTTGATTTGTCACTCCCGCGGAAGCGGAAATCCAGGAATTGCAACTGTTTGAATAAGAACGCAATATCCCATCCTCAAGGAGGAAACATAGATGAAATTCAAGCGTTTGATAAGCGTGATGTCGCTCGTAGCGGCGGCGCTTTTATCTACATCGTACGCCCGGGCGGCGATCACCGCCACCGGCGGCATAACACCCGCAGTCAATCCTTCCCTCTGGAACAGTTCAACCTTTGCCTATGTGGGTTCCGGGGGCGATGGAACCCTTACCATCGATGGCGGAAGCACGCTGGCGACTTACGCGGCCAGTATTGGAGAGGGTTATAAAGGCACGGCAACAGTCACCGGAGCCGGTTCGAAATGGACTGTTTCCAACAATGTCAATGTTGGCGACATGGGTACCGGTATCTTGAATATCACGAACGGCGGCAGTTTCAGCGCCGGGGGAACCATTTATATTCCCTTCTCAAATCCCGGCGGAGTCGGTACGGCAACCGTTGACGGCGCCGGGTCGACTTTGACAGGAGGCAAAATCTACGTCGGCATCGGTGGAAGCAATCCGGGTACGCTCAACATCACCAACGGCGCCACCGTCACCAGCACCGGCTTGACGCAAGTGGACGGCCTCGGGACCATCAACTTCGGCAGCAGCAACGGAGGTACTCTCAATACCGGTTATCTCATGACCGGAGCATCGAATATTTCCGGGGCCGGCACCATCAATACCTCCGGCATCGTGACGGACGCCGATATCGCTTTCAACGCCTCCACCGGCGGCGCCGCCACCAGCTTCCTGCTGAACGGCGCCACCGTAAACCTGAACCAGTCCGACTCCCAGTATCTCGGCGTCGGGTACTCGGGGACCGGAACCCTGAGCATCAGCGGCGGCGTCCAGGTTACTTCGGGCTTTGGCTATCTGGGCTACAATGTCGCCTCCACCGGTACGGCCACGGTCGACGGCGCCGGGTCAAAGTGGACCTCCTCAAACCTCATGATCGGCTCAAGCGGCACCGGCACGCTCAATATTATCAACGGCGGGGCAGTTTCCTCCAAAAGCGTCAACATCGGCTCTGGCAACAACAGCGTCGGCACCCTCAATATCGACGGCGGGTCTCTTACCGCCAACGGCCTCTATATCTGCAGCAGCGGCACAGGTATCGGCGCGCTCAACCTCGCCAACGGCGGAACGGTTTCCGTCACCGGGACCACCAACGTGGGCGCCCTCGGCAAGATCGATTTCGGCAACGGCGGCACCCTGACCACCGGCACCCTGCTGGCCGGGGCCACCCAGCTCTCCGGCACCGGCACCATCAACACCTCCGGGATCATCACCGACGCAAATCTCGCCTTCAATGCCTCCACCGGCTCCGCCCTCATCTTCCAGGTGAACGGTGTCAACGTGAACCTCAATCAGCTCAGCTCCAACTATCTCGGCGTCGGGTACACCGGCACCGGCACCATGAGCATAACCGGTGGCGTCCAGGTTGCCTCCTACGACAGCTACCTGGGCTACAACGCCGGATCCAATGGCACTGCAACGGTTGATGGAGCGGGGTCCACGTGGACGTCCAGGTACCTGGACGTGGGCGAAAGCGGCTCCGGCACGCTCAACGTAGTCAACGGCGGGAATGCCACTTTTAACTCTCTCATATTTGGCTATAACGCAGGGAGCTCGGGAACCCTCTCCGTCGACGGTGCAGGGTCCACAGCGACGAGCAGCGGGGGCATCAACGTAGGCAGCAGCAGCAATGGCGCCGTGACCGTCACGAACGGCGGCACTATCACC
>JAQUHM010000266.1 GCA_028683595.1 Geobacteraceae bacterium
GAACCCTGTCATCGCCAACACCCATACGGTTGACTACCACCCCGAAGGGGATGGCAAGCTCCCGTACCATATCCACGGCCAACCGCAGATCATGCAGGCCGAACGGCGTCGGTTCCGTCACCAGCAAGACGAAGTCAGATCCCCGCAGTGTTGCGATGACTGGGCACGAGGTACCCGGCGGAGCGTCGAAAATCACGGTCGTCCCGTTGTTTTTCATGCGCGCTTTGACTGCCCGGATCAGGGGAGGTGCCATGGCCACGCCGATGTCAAGCCTGCCTTGAACCAGGGTGACGCCATCCGACTCACGTGTTTCAACCACACCGATGCGTCTCCCCGTTTCATGGATGGCGCCTCGGGGACACACCAGAGAACACCCCCCGCAACTGTGGCACATCTCGGGGAACACCAAGGGGGATGAACCGAAAGATACGATGGCATGGTAGCGGCAGAACCTGCCGCACTCGCCGCAGGAGTCGCACAGCGACTCATCCACTTCTGGAATTGGAATGGTGACAATATCGCTCCCGGAATCACTTCCGCGCAGAAACAGGTGGGCATTCGGCTCTTCCACATCACAGTCCAGAAGTTGAACACCGTGGCCGACAGTCCGCGCCAGATTGACGGACACCGTGGTCTTGCCGGTACCGCCTTTACCGGAGGCTACCGCGATTATCATGACCAGTGTCCTTCCACATCTGCGGACTTCATGGTGGCAAGAGCCTCGGCGCGGAATGCCTCAAGGGCTTCGGCAACCGTTGATGCCGACGTCGTGTAAATCTTGACTCCCGCTGCCGAGAGAGCTCGATAGGCATTGGGTCCGCAATGGCCGGTCACGAGGCAGTTCGCTCCGTGGCGAACAATTGCCTCTGTCGCCTGGATGCCGGCACCCTGGGCGGTATTGACGCTTTGCTGGTTGTCAACTACGTCGAACGTTTCGTTGTCCGTATCGTAGATGATAAATCCAGCGGCCCTTCCGAAGCGGCCATCCATCGGCGCATCCAGAGTATTTCCTGATGTGGTGAAGACAACTTTCATGAGTGTTCTCCTTTTTAGTAAATCAGGTTGATAGGCTGAAGGGATAAAATTATGTCATTCTTCAAAAGGCTATCCGAACCCTTCAGTCTTCAGTCTTCAGCCCTCAGCCTTCTACCTTTAGCCAAAATCCCTGTTTTTCTTTATTGCCCTTCAGCTGGTCCGCTTTCCATTTCGGAAATTCGCTTCCTGATTAAATCCAACTCCTTCTCAAGAACCTCAACGTGCATCCTGAGAGACTGTTTTTCCATTTCGGGGGTAGGTCCCATGGGCGAAGTCGGTACAGCATAGTCGCCGGCCCCGTACCCGCCGAACCGCATCCATCCGGGCAGTCCGGTTGTAAAGAAGCAGTTTCTCCTGCCGCGGCCACCGCCGACAAATCCCGCGTTGCGACCGAAACCCATACCGAATCCGCGTCCGGGTACCGGATTCGCAAAACCCGGCATATCATATCCCGAGCAGTAGCCTGCTCCTCGTCCGCTCTGCCGACCGATTCCCCTTGGTCCTGTTCCGTCTCCTCGTGGCATGGTTCAACCTCCTTTCCTTTTTTTCGCATTACCCCATCGAAGCCTGAGTACAGCACTTACCTGTATGTATCTGTTTTTATGGACATATAGGATAACGCACCCTTGTTTTCCTGATTTTTGCCTAAGCCCGTGTCATCACAGCGTTACATTTCGGGCACTTCCGCGCCGTGCACGGCACACCCCGTTCATGGGGCTCCCGGTGTCCGCAGGCGGTGCAGATGCACTCTCCGCTGGGGCCGGCTGCTACGGGTCCTCCCATCCTCCCGCCTCTACCGCCACCCGAACCACCCATACCTCTTCCAGAGCCACCCATACCAGATCCTCTCGGCATGATACACCTCCTTACCCCGCACTCACGTGAAGAGTCATTTGAGAACATGTGTTTTACTTCTAGGTGTATGTTACACATACAGGGTAATAGCTGTGTGCCTGCCTGTCAAGAAATAATTATCTGCCGAGACATTTCCGCTCAAACAGGCACATTCCCGACTAAATCATGGATCTTTGCCTGGACATCGACACGGGAGCAAATATCTTGTTCAAGTCATCCGTTCGATGAACCTGGTGATGCAATTAACAGTTTCGATACAGGAAGTCACCGCCTGTTCAGCAGCTTCAAGGCCCTACGACTAACCATGAACCGGATATGCTCTTTTGCGACAAGTCCGGACAGTTTTACTTGCTCGCAACAACGGCGATAGTATTTCTTTACAGGCATGAAAAGGGTTCTAATCTTTCACATGAAAGCAACTAACATATCATGAGGCGCAGCATGTCCGGGGGGGAAGAGTGCGTTTGTACGCAATTCGGGCAGAAGTAGACGCATGAAGACGCAATCCTATGCACTCAAAAGTAGTGCCCTACGTGGGGTGCGGTTATGATGAGAGAATAGCAGAGGAAATGAGACACGGTCATGCCGAGAGGTGACAAAACATGAGATCTGGGCCGATGACGGGTGCAGGATGGGCAGCTGTGCAGGGCCAGGAACAGAGGGATCTTTTTTTCGAAGAGGTCGCGGTCTCGGGTTCCTGGGTTCGGGATATGGCTTGTAAGGCTCTGGGCCGCCGGCAGGCAGCTCACTGATTCGAGCCGTCAAGTCCTGCCTGAGGACCAATGGGGTAAAATCAAGTCTTATTCAGGTCGGGCGTTTTTCGTGTGCATTTCAAAGTTTGGGAATCTTTTGTATGATCGGGTTTTCATACTTTTTGATGGCAGGGCCTTTGGGGGTCCAGGGACGGGGCACATCGAAGATCTTTTCGCCCCAGATGTCACCGTGATGTTTTACTTCCACCTTGAATTTTACGACCCCCGTTGGGGCATAGACAAAGATAACCTTGGCAGGGGCTGTCTGGTTCGGCCCGAAATAGCTCAGGTTGGTGGTGACGTGTTGGTTCCATGGTGTAGGGTTGCCAACCAGACCGGTATAGAGGCCTGCTTCAACGTTGTAGCCACCTTCAGGGCAATGGCTCTGCATCTGGATGATCACTTGTTTTTTGGTCGGATCGATTGCCGGGGTGGTCTTCAGCAGCTCAAAATCCACGCAGTTCATATTGGCGGCTGCGGCGGGGATGGCTGGTAATAGCAATAGACAGTAAACCAGGAAAATTTTTCGCATGATAGTTCTCCTCTGAATTGTTTTTTAGAAATGCCGCAAATGATATGTTATGTGTAACGAAAAGGCAAAGGGCTTTTTATGGAACCTCTTTACATATTTAGTTTCCGTCCGGAAAGGGTGCTTTATCCCCCTGGCGGTGTCAATCTTCGGCTTTGCATGTGCGGCATACCAACGTACGCCTCCGCGCAAGGGGCGGAAGGGTAGGGGGGCAACGTGCAATCTTGAAAGGTTAAAGTCATAGCGGGGGCAGATTTGCATTATTTGATAAATATATAACAAATTGTTAAAGCTTGACTCCATGTGGTACGACCCCTCTGCTTCCTTGATCCTCTTTTGCAATAAATGGGGAAGTGTCTTTTCGGTGTTAGAGTTGAAGCTCTCTATTGCAAGAAATCCTACTGAATCACGCGAATGGTGCTGTTGCTCGTGTCAGCGACTGTTTTTCCCTGTTGGAGAGAATCCGCAGTCGCAAGGTGGCGTATCCGGCTCTACCGGCTTTTTCCCCTTCGATTTCAGCATGGTTCCAGGCCGAAGGTAGAGTAAGAAAAGCGGTGACAACCGGGGGATGCGCCCCTTGAAAGTCCGCCGGAGTCAACAGTTGCTTCCAGTAGAACTCCCATGCACCGTCCAGGCGAATCGGGTCGGAGTTTTGCAGGTCAGTAGCGGAAAGGTCGATGATGCCTTGCCGGGCAATCGGAGTTGCATCATTGCAGAGGCGGCATCCCGCGCAGAGACATATCGTCGTCACATGTGTGATCAGCAGTATTAGCTTCAGGATTCTATGAGTCATCGAGTTGGCAGTATAGTTGCTGCCTTCAGAATATTCAAACAGCGGGTAACCGGTCTACGAAACTTGTATTTTTTATAAATCAAGACTCTTCTTCTTGGGAGAAAGCTCCGCTATTGTCTGAAAAGGATGAAAATTGATGTAATTCAGCATGCTGGAATATTTTTCACGAAAGATGATTTCCAGAAATTCATGTTTAGGAATCTGAAGTACGTCTGCATATTCTTCCCATTTTTCTATTGGGAAGACCGCTTTTCCGTTCTCAAGGTAGCCGATGAAATTCCCATAACGATACCCGAGTGCTTTGCCAAGCTCTGATTGGGTCATTTTTAGGTCCTCTCGCCTTCTTTTAATACATGCTCCGATGGAACTATTCATAAATTCTCTCTTTTCTATTAAGCGTTAACTTAATTTAACAATGATTGTGTATTAACTGAAATTGCTGGTTAAAACAGGATAGCAATTTTGAAATAAGATTCTTTTAAACATAATAAAAATCAAATTTACAGAGATAATTACCATGATCATGAAACGTTTAGACTGTTTCTGGATAAGTTGCAGAAACTGCCTGCGACTCTATTGAATTATCTGTGATAATTTTGCGTATCGCATGCAGAAGACGCCCTTTAATATATGGTTTCGCAACAAAGCCCTTTATTTTGCTTTTGATGTCCTGGTTACGTATAAAATCATCAGTCAAATAAGCGCTGGCGACGAGAACACTTATTTCAGGATCTATTTTAAGCAGTTCCTCGATACATTTTTCACCACCCATCCCGGGCATGATGAGATCCATGATAACAAGTTTGATAACATCTCGGTTTTGACAATAAATCTCATAGGCCTCTTCTCCAGAAAGGGCCTCGAGAACTGTGTACCCATAACTATGCAGATACTCTTTGCCACGATGGAGAATATAAGGGTCGTCGTCGACGAGTAATATGGTTTCGTATCCTCCGATGGGAAGTCGGATCAACTGGGTGTCTGTTTTCGTGGCCGGAAGTATTACGGTGATACATGCTCCTTTCCCTGTTTCGTTGCCACAGGAGATATGGCCGGAGTGGTTTTTAATAAAGTTGTAGACAGTTGTCAGACCAAGCCCGGTTCCCTGTCCCGGCTGTTTGCTGGTATAAAAAGGTTCGAAAAGATGGACTAGGTCCTTGTCGGACAGACCCGTACCTTCGTCGAGGACGTGAACGCGGATGTATTCGCCGGGTTGCAAGTAGGAGCACTGATCCACATCAGTGATGGTGACGATTAGGTTTTGGGTTTCAATGTAGATCACACCTCCGTCAGGCATGGCGTCTTTGGCATTGAGCACCAGATTCATAAAGATTTGGAAGAGTTGTACCGGGTCGCCATTCGTAACCTTGTAATCGGCACTCAAGTCAAGGTTTATTACGATGGTCGGCGGGAGCAGGGCTTTTAATGAATGGGCAACCTGTTCGATCAGTTGGTTGATTTCCACGGGTTGCTTGCAGCACTTCTGGTCGTCACGGAACATCAGGAGCCGTTGGGTCAATTCACTGGTTTTGATGACCGCAAGCTCGATTTCCTTCAGTTTGCCATAAATGAGACTATTTCTGTTTTCGGTTGCCAACAGCAGTTCCACGTTTG
>JAQUHM010000267.1 GCA_028683595.1 Geobacteraceae bacterium
AATCCCCTGGCGGTTGCGGGGCGCATCCCCCATCAGAGAACTGTTATTCGGGGATACGAACAGCCCGATACCAAGCCCACAGGTTGCAAGACCAAACACAATAATGCCCAGATGCGTTTGCAAACTTGAATTGCCAAGTAAAAATAATCCGGCTGCTAAGATCAACATGCCCAAAGTGGTGGGCAGGCGTGATCCTACCCGGTCGGAAAGGCCTCCGCTAAAGGGTGCCGTCAGTGCCATGACAAGCGGTTGAGCTGTTAAGGTCAGACCCGCATGGGATGCGCTAAAGCCCCGGCCATGAATCAGATAAAACGGCATTAAAAACAGGACACTGTAGATACACATGTAATTTAAGATGGGACTGACGGTTGAAATGGCAAAAATTTTTCTTTTAAAAAGGCTAAGATCCAGCATCGGCGTTTTAACATGCCCTTCAATCCAGATGAAAAGGCTTAGGATTAAAAATGATGCAACCATCATTGAGAGGATAGGAAGAGATGTCCAGCCTAAGCTTTCCCCTTTGTTCAAGGCAAACAGCAAGGTTGTCAGTCCGATCATAAAGGTTAAAGCCCCGGCCACATCAAACGGCTCTCCACCTTTTTCCAGTGTATCATCAGGGATAACTTTCAGGCTCAACCAGATGGCGAACAGACCAATGGGCACATTGATAAAAAAAACAAAATGCCAGCTTAAATGATCGGAAAGCCATCCGCCGAGGAAAGGCCCCATGGTAAGACCCAGATATGTCATTGTCCCTTGCAGGCCAAGTGCCCGGCCTCGCTGGGAGGCTGGAAATATTTTAGTGAGAATGGCAGGCGCATTGGCAAAGAGCATAGCTGCTCCAATGGCCTGAAGTCCGCGTGACCCGATCAAATAAATCTCAGATGGTGAAAATCCGGCCGATAACGAGCCGAGAACAAAGATAAAAAAGCCAGTAATATAAGTTTTCTTGTTGCCGTGCAAATCTCCCAGGCGCCCCACACTCAGCAGCAGACCACTGACAACCAGAAGGTATACAGTCACGACCCACTCAATCGTAGCAACACCAGTGTGAAAATAATCCGTGATCACCGGCAAAATGGCATTAACGATACTGCCATCCAGAGCCGACATAAATGTTCCCATGCCAATCGCCAGCAAGACCAGCCATTTGGGTTCGATGTTAAGAAATTTCATTGCCGGGTTGGCGGATGAATTTTGTGTCGGCTGTTTTTCGCTTGTTTTTTCGTTTACCATTAAACCCACTACTCCATTCTCCCAACAAAAAGAGCAAAAAGCAAAAATGTAGAGTAGAGGGCAGGGTGAAGCCTGCCCTCTACTCTACCCTTTTCTTTTTTGACCCCTTTTTTCTTTCACCTCGGTGCGCTGAAACGAGGAGCGGCCGGCCGATGCCGACAAGGGCTATCAGTGCACAGACCCAGCCGGTCCAGTCCCCCAAGAGCGCATAGACTGTGCGCCCTTGCATCATCGGCACCCTGCCGACCAGCGTCTCCCTGGTCCAGATTCCGCTGCGTGTGACGATACGCCCAACTGGATCCACGAAGGCCGATATGCCGGTGTTGGTGGAGCGTACCAGGGAGCGGCGATGCTCGATTGAACGGAAGCTGGCCAGGGCAAGGTGCTCAATCGGTTCGGTCGTTTTGCCGTACCAGGAATCATTGGTCAGGTTGATCATCGCATCGGGAATGCGCCGGTCGGGCCTGCCCCGCATCAGAGAGCGGACCTGGCCGGGAAAGATATCCTCGTAGCAGATGTTCACCGATAACAGGTACTTTCCGAACGGCAGCGGCTCGCGGCTCTGTCCTGGCTGGAACCTGCCCGGGACGGGCAGCAGCGAATACAGGGCCGGGAAGGTCTCGCCAAAAGGGATGTACTCTCCGAAAGGAACCCGCACCATCTTGTCGTAGGTGCCGAGAATCCGGCCAGCGCCGTCCGCGAGCAGGGCAGAACCATACGGGGGGGCCGGCCTGTCCTCCCGGAGTTGCAGGACAGCACCGAACAGGGTGGGTGGGTGCGTATCACCGAGTATTTCGGTTGGCAGGCTTCCCTCGCGGGACGTCAGCCTGACGCTGAGGACGGATTCTGGCCAGACAATCAGGTCGAGGGGCTGGCTGGCAACAAGCGACCGGGACATTTCCTGGTGTTCACGGAGCAGGTTTTCCGGGTCATGGCGCTTGTCGCCCGCGCCGCGGTTGGTCTGAATCAGCCCGATGGTCAGATGTTCGGCAGTCGCGGCCTGACGGTCCACGGCGCTGATGCGGACCTGGCCGTAGATCAGCACCGCTGCCATGACCGCCGCAAGGACCATCATTTGACGAATGGCACTTCGCCGGTTCTGGAACCACTGTTCAAGCACCGCAAAGAGCGTGGAATTGAAGTACACGACGATGAAGGTGACCCCCAGGACACCGGTCAGATCCGCTACCTGGGTCACGAGGGGGAGCTTGTACTGGCTGGCACCGAGGTAATTCGGGAACAGTTCGGGCCAGAACTTCTCCAGGGCAGTCCATACCACCGGGGAAACCCAGGCCACGCTCCAGCCGGTATCGCGGATTATCCGCCGCGTGGCCCACGCCCAGGCGGCGACCAGGAAGCCGTTAGCCGCGGCAAGCAGCAGCAAACCGAGGGCGGCTAGCGGCCAGGCCAGCCCCGCGAACTCCTGGAACATCTGGATGGCCCAGTAGAAACCGCCGATGTTCATGACGATGCCTGCGAGCCAACCGATGAGGAAGGCCCGGCCGGGGCGCTGGTCCCGGATCGCCCACAGAATTGGCACAAGGCAGAACCATTCGAGGTAGAATTGGTCAAAGCCTGCGTAGCCCAGGAATATGAGCATGCCGCTTGTTACCGCGGCAATCCAGGGCAGTGCTGTTGTAATGGAATTGTTGGCTATCACGCACTGTCCTTAGTTTGGCTGTCGGTTGGAAACAAGCATAACTTCAGCTGCCCGATGACCGCAGGCAAGCGTTTGGCCGCCTTGATTTGCAGCTGTTTGTTGGCGTTCAATCTGCCGAATACCACATGAATATCGACGCATGGGAATAGGGAGACACCATTCGTATTTCCCCTTGACTTTACTTATCATGGATGTCCCTGTATTTCAACGGAAGGGAGGCGACAACTATCCTGACACCGGGGGCATTTGTAGACAGCTGTTAATACAGTGCCTGCCCAAAGGCGCCCTTTTTGTCGAATTTCGGCAAATGACCAAATAAGCTATTTGACTGAACGCACTGGAAGCACCCTGAGATTCAAGGAACCAGACGGGGAAGTCCAGTGCCGACTGCCTATGAAGAAAGCAAAAACGGCAACTTCGGAAGTGAAGACATCAGATGCCCAGAGGGCAGCAGAGGTCAATTCAATCAGGTTGGTCTTGTGCATATATTTATTGTCAGTCAGCGTCTCGTCATACAGCATCGCCAACTCGTCCTGCTTCGGCATCCGCCAGTCCGTATAATCGCCCCCGCGATAATGCTTACAATAAGACTTGGCATCCTCCCAGTTTATGTCTGAACCATTGTCTTGCGCTGCCCACATCAGGTTGGTCTTCGTGTCCAATACCGTCCCGGTGCCATATGCGATGAACCGGCCGTCCCTGGCCGTCTCGCCGGCAAAGGCAACCACTGCAGATAAAATCAATACCATCAAAACAGCAAGCAGATAACGCACTTTCGTATTTTTCATCGTCGCCTCCATTTCTAATACCCCGCTTATATCCCGCCACGCACACACCTGACATAGTTGGCATAGCTCTCAAAGCTAAGGAAGACATAACCATCGTCCTTTGTCCAGCGTCGCGATGTAACCATCCCGTTGTTCTCGCCCACGAGTAAAGTACCATCTTCATCGTCGAAGCTCACGTATAACGCGGTGCCTGGAGCGCCGTCGACCGTAGTAGATGACCAGTATTTTGTATGTTTTGTGTTCCAGAAATAGGCCAAGATAGTTACCAGTTCACGTTTCGACGGCAGCCGCCAGTCGGAATGGCCGCCGAGGTTGAGCCTGCCGCAGACATTTTGTGAGGTCGGATTATCTGCAGCGTCATACGATCCCGAAGCCTGATACCAATTGTACATATTCCCATCATCCTGCTTTTGCCACATAAGCCCGGTCTTATCATCTGTCACCGTGCCGTCCCCGTTGTCAACCAGCCCTTCTGCTTCCGCCTGCAAGGCAAACAATGCACATACCAGCACAAGCGCTACGCTAACCAATCTCGTCATAAGGTTCTCCTCTCAGGTTTTCCAACCCATTCATCCCCGTCTATTCTTTATCCAACCACGGCTGCACAATCAGCTTCTTCCTAGCAAGGTCCAGCGCCACCAGGTTTCCCATGTCGGGTATCATTCCAGTAAAGGCACCGTTGTCGAGGAATATTCGATCGGTAAAAAGGGACGCTTCGATATCTTGCAGTGGCCGGAGCTTGTGTCCGGTCACCGTAATCCTGCCTCCAAGCCGGTTCCGGTCAGGGATGCCCGATTCATACCAGAGCATGTTTTGTGGGTGAGAGTCGTGGATGGGATCCGGTGAGTTGAACGCCAGGCCGGCATGGACGAACAGGTAGTCGTCTTCCTGCGCCAGGAGCGGCAGCGACATCAAGAGATTGAGGTACCGGTCCGGCAACTCATCTACCTTCTGTTTCCCGAAACTCTGTAACGTAGGCTCGCCAAATTGTTCCATCCAGTGGGGTGACCAGGCGTCATGGTCACCGGAGAGGTTCCGCAGCAGCATATCCTCATGGTTGCCCCGGATTGGCCGGACATTGAACCCGGCCTCACGCAGGTTAATTACCGTATCCAATACTCCCTGGCTATCCGGTCCGCGATCGATCATGTCGCCCAAGAGATAGAGCCGGTCACCCCGGCGCAGGCCGAGCCGCCCCAAGAGTGCCCGGAGTGTCTTTGATCCTCCGTGAATGTCGCCAATGGCGTAACGGGTCATAGGTAATCCTGCTGCATGCTCATGTGGGCCAGGTTCAGGTCTCAACAATCAACAGCTTCTTGGCCTTATCCAGAGCTTCCTTTGTCTTCCCGTCCTTTGTCGCCTGTAGCAAGAGTCTCTTGCTCGTCACTGAGACCGCGGCATCGCCCACTCCAAACTTCTCGCCGATTTCCTTAAGCTTCATCCCGCCATACCGGTGGCAAAGGTGGATACTGATTTTCCGCCAAGGCGCCCCTTCCTCCCCGACCGCTCTTTTCACAGCATCCAAAACCTTTTCAATCGAAAGTTGTCCGGCAAGCTGTTTAACCGCCGGTATCGTCCGGTCTGCACGAATATGACTCACGTGTGTTTCTGAAATTTCCTCAACCAATCAGGCACAGGGGCCAATCCGGCATAACACCGGTAACTCGACCACTCGTAGTCCTGCAGTTTTGACACCATCCCGTCTCGGACAGGGTTCAGGTGCATGTAACGTTTATCCTTTAGGTTCCTCACACAAATCTGTGCAAAGTAGTTGGCATGGCAAGGTTGCCCATGCAGTGATACAGATTGAGTATAAAGTTCTTTGCCGTTCTGAACCCGTAGGCTCTGTGACTGATCACTTTGGC
>JAQUHM010000268.1 GCA_028683595.1 Geobacteraceae bacterium
GGAGTGATTGCTCGAAACTCAAAAAAGGAGTACTATTGCTCTCCTGCTGTCCATCCGGTGAATTCCGGTTTCTGCCTGAACCGGTTGAACTGCAGGTAAAATATGAACTTTTTTCTGATTTGGAGTGACTCAGAATCGAACATGACCAAACAGAGTACTGTCACAAAGAAAACCTATGCGGAGGTGACGGGAATTCTCCCGGCAATCCGTTGCAAACGGAGTATATCAATATGAATAGCGAACAGAGACTTAAAATTATTGAAGAGAAGCTGAAAGACCTGGATCTGACTATTAACTTGTGGGCAAAAAACAACGAACTGGACCACCGGATCGTTGACGATCTGATCCAGGGGAATCTGCGTGGCACCCACGGGACTGCACTGAATACACGAAAAAAAATGGAGGCTTTTTTCGGCCCCATCTTTAACCCCTGACCAGATGGGTCCGCTGCCGCCGGCACCCAACAGGAGGTTTTATGTCGTTCAAATACCTTCTGCCTCTCGTAGTAATCTTTCTTCTCCTCTTGGCCTGCATCCGAAAAGGAGTTTCCATCACACCGCCAAAAACGGTGCCGAGGGTTGATCTCTCCCGCTACATGGGTAGCTGGTACGAAATTGCCCGCTACCCGAACAATTTCCAGAAAGAGTGCCGAGCGTCAACCGCCTCCTATACCCTCAAAGAAGACGGCAGGGTAGCAGTGGTTAACCGTTGCCGCAGCAAAGCAGGTACCAAGGAAGCCCGTGCCACGGCAAAGGTTGTGGATCACACGACAAATGCCAAGCTCAAGGTCTCATTTTTCTGGCCCTTCTACGGAGATTACTGGATTCTGGATCTGGGAGAGGATTATGACTATGCCGTTGTCGGAACCCCGGACAGAAAGTATCTCTGGATACTGAGCAGGACACCGGAGATGGAAGCGACTCTCTATGACAATCTGCTGGTAAAAATTCAGGCTCTGGGCTTTGACCCGGCTCACCTGCTGAAGGAAGATAAAACATCAAAGGGACTCTGACCAACCTCGGCAACAAATACTGGTTACCCTGCAACATGAAGAACAGCCCGAACGGCGTGAAGGAGTTCTTCCGGTTTGAAGGGTTTCGAAAGTATCATGATATCATCGGTACTTATTCCTCGTGCCTTGAGAGCATCGCCGGGGTAGCCACTCATGAACAAAACCTTCAGGTCGTGGCGCATCCTTGCAAGCTCCCGGCAGAGGTCTCTACCGTTCATTTTCGGGAGGATCAGATCGCACAGGACAAGAGCAATACTGCTGCCATGGTGTTGGAACTTTTCCTTGGCTTCCACGGAATCCCCCGCTTCGATAATTCCATAGCCAAAATCTTCAAATAATTCCCGGAGGAAACTACGGGTCCACTGGTCGTCTTCCACAACAAGGATGATTTCCTTCTCAGCGGAGAGGGCTATCGGCGCCTTTTCCTTCCGTGACTCGTGACCAACTTGCGGGTAAAGGGGAAGGTGTATGGTGAATACTGTCCCAGAGCCGATCTCGGAAAAGAAAGTGATGGAGCCACCATGCTGCTTGACAATCCCTCTGGCAACCGTAAGACCGAGATCCACTCCCTCCCCGTAAGATACTGCTGAAGAGAATATTTCTTGCAAAACTTCCAAACCCCGGCTTGTTATTTTGGCCCCTGGAATCTCAATGTGAAGACAGGCAAATTGGTCGTATGCGACAGAACCTCCGTCACATTCTCCACATGTTTGGGGAGGAACAGAGGTGCTGATAACGAAATCACCACTCGCAGACATGGCATTGCGACTATGAACGGCAATATTGAGAAGGACTTGCCCAAGAAGGAGACTGTCCGCCAAAACGGAAATTTTCGTTTCAGAAAGTGTTAGACGGAGATCGACATCTTCACCAAGAACCCTGCCAAGCAAACCTTTAACGCCTCGAATTACTTCATTCAGGTCTTGGGGCACGAACGACACGGACTGGCTCCGGGTAAAAGCCAGAAAGGTCCGGGTTATAATCTCGGCTCTCTCCGCGGCAGAGATGATATTTGCAAGAAAGTTACGTGCCTGGTCATCTCCGTTGGCCTTTTTGTTAAGGAGATAGGAAAAACCAATGATTCCCGTCAGAATATTATTAAAATCATGGATTATTCCCGTTGTCAGCCACCCGATCGATTCCATTTTCTGTAAATGGCGAAGTTGCTGTTCAAGGCAGCTTAACACGGTGATGTCACGCCCTATTTCAATGATCCTGACCACATCCCCGCAGCTGTCTCTGACAGGGACAGCCCGGATATCGAACTGCTTCCTTTCCCTGGTCCAGCCGATGCTCCGCTCTGGAACACCGGAAAGGAGGCATTTGCGGCCAGGACAGAGAAACCCGTCCCCTATCAGGGTATGCCAGACTTCGTGGCAGGAGCGACCGATTATCGAGGAAAACTCCATCCCCAGAGCGGACTCGGCTCTGCTGTTAACCCAGGTAATTTTCTGATCCGGGGTCAGAAACATCACGAGATCAGATACCGTATCGAGAACCGCATTGTGCTCGGCTTGCTGGAGTTTGTAGAGTTCGAGAACCTCTTGCACTGTATTTTCTGCACGATGCATTTCTTTGCGAAAGAAATTGTTCTTTCTACGCCAGCCAAGAAAAAGTCCTATGACCGTTGCAAAAAGGAGCAGCAAAAGAGCGAAATACATCGGCCACACCTGTCCGCCGAGAAAAACCTGGTTTTCAGCACCAGTGACATTGGTGGAGGTACGCCAGGGAACGTCAACTATCCCAGTGCTATCGGCCCAACTGACAGACTCCCCGATCAAGAGTGAGCTCAGGGAAAACGGCACGGTCAATACACGTACGGCTCTCCGGATAAATCTTTCTGGAAGCATGGCAAACCTTTTTCCTGGGCAATGCATCAGGAGGCAACCATTGATAACGGGCAAGGCTCGAGGTACAACTGAAGGGATTTTCTCAAGGGAAAGCAGAGAATTCACTACAAACCTGCTTTGCACTTTCGGTGTCAACATGACAACGGGAATGTGCAGGAATAGTATTAAAATCTGCAAACAGAAAAGCCCACCAATACATAGGCAGGCTTCGTGATTAACGACGAGCGATCTGCCATTTCGGTAACCCCTCTATCCGCCAGAAAGCGGACAGGTAGCTTTGCGTCATCCGGTTACCCGGATTTTGCCGTTTCGATGGTGTAGAATATTTTAATGTATCAGCAATTACAGAAGGACCAGTCATTTGTCAAGTGAATTCATTCCTTCGACAAGCGCCAAACGGGACAATCATTCAGCAGAAAATTCTTTTTCCCTCTCGCAGGATGGGAACTCGGGATTCTTTACGTTCAATCCTCTTCAGCCGGTATCCGCACGTCTTGTCGCAACGCGCTGAATGAAACGTTTCCTACGAAAACTTGCAGCCCCTTCCGGACAGAGGTATTATGTATCCAAATTCATTATTGCACCATTGAGAAACGTTACCGTACAAACCAATCTCCATCACCGGCAGCCCTCGAATACACCAAGGGAAACCGAACAGGGACACTATGAAGAAATCTCATGTAATGCATTGTATTCTCCTCTTCCTTGCCCCCCTCCTGCTGGCAAGTGCCTCAAATGAAGATGGATGTTTGCAGAGAGGCTCCGGATTTATCCTGGCAAACAAGTATGAACAATCCGTACGGGAATTCAGGCAGGCGACTCGAATTAATCCATCGCGTGACGAGGCATGGCTGGGGTTGGGAAAGGGCTTGCTGAAGCTTGGCAAGACTGAAGGTGCAGCCAATGTTGAGGTTCTGGAACAGGCAGTAACGGCCTTCAACACTGCCCTGCAACTCAACCCGAAACTTGCGGAGGCACACCGCAACCTGGGTGAAGCATACCTTGCTCTCCAAGACAAGGAAAAGGCGGTTCAGGAGCAACTGGCTCTCCGGGATCTCGACCCGCGCCTCGCCGCAGACCTGGCAGCAGCAATTGCTGCCTACCGGGAACCGTCAATGTACCGTGAGATCGGTTCGCCGAACGAATCAGGGGACGCCACAACCAAGGTAACCATAGAGCACAACCTGGTCCTGGTACCGGTTACCTTGTACTATGGTCAGCAAACAGCAGAGGTTATGCTGGGTCTCGACACGGGCGCATCAATCACGGTTATCAATCCTTCCGTTGCCTCTCGGCTCGGCATACGACTCGACGGGGCACCATCAGGAAAATTTCAAGTCGTGGGCGGCGGAATGGTCAAGGCTACGGCAGCACGACTCACCAGAGTCTCCGTGGGTCCCCACTCCCGAAAGAGCATGATTGTGGCGGTCATAAACCAGCAAGGACCCGCAGTACCGTTTGACGGACTATTGGGAATGGATTTTCTGCAGAACCTTCATTATCACGTTGACTTCAAAAACAAGGTGATCCTTTGGGGACACTAACCTGAACTAAGCATGAGATCGAAGCCTAGCGGGTACAGGTATCTCCAACTGTTCATTCTCCCGCGACCTTTTCAGCAGAGTCTTCTTCGCAGCGGGCGAAACGGGGCATCGAACGTCCTTCAACAAGAACATCCTCCAGAAACATCTCAAGAGGTCTCACCCACAGGGAGAAATCACCGTACAGGCACCGATAGACCACGACCTCCTCTCCGGTTTCACTATGACAGGCAACCCCGATAACCTCATAGAGCTTCCCTTTGTAATGCTTGTAATTCCCGGGTTCAATCATTTCCGCCCACCTCCATCGTACATCCCGACAGAAACTCAGTGTTTTTTTGCCCGTAGATACTGATCCGGCCAGGGGATCTCCACCCCAAGAGCCTTGGCCGCGTGGAGTGGCCAATAGGGGTCGCGAAGCATCTGACGAGCAAGAAAGACCACATCGGCCTGCCCTGTTGCAATGATTTGCTCAGCCTGGGCCGGGTCCGTTATCAGCCCCACCGCACCGGTGGAAATTGCAACCGCAGATCGAATGCCGACTGAGAAGGGAACAAGGAAGCCGGGTCCGTAGGGGATGTTCTCCTCGGGTACGACCAGGCCAGCCGAACAGTCGATGAGATTAACACCGATGGTTTTCATCCTGCGTGCCAGAAGAACCGACTGGCCCAGGTCCCAACCGCCCGCCACCCAGTCCACAACCGACAGACGCACAAAAAGCGGAAGATTGGAGGGCCATTCTTCACGAACCGCACGAACGATCCGCAGGGGAAAGCGGATCCTGTTTTCAAAACTTCCACCATACTCGTCGTTCCGGTGGTTGCTCAGGGGAGAAAGGAATTGGTGGAGAAGATAACCGTGCGCCATGTGCACCTCGACAACCTGAAAACCAGCCGACAATGACCGCCGGGCAGCCGAACGGAACTGTTCTTCCAACACATCCAGTTCGGATAGGAGCAACTCTTTTGGCACTGGATATCCCTCTGCAAAGGGAAGACCACTCGGAGCCTCCGGTTGCCAGCCCCGCTGATCGGTCGCCAGGGGGCCCCCACCTTTCCAAGGCTTGTCCGTTGAAGCTTTCCTGCCGGCATGAGAGAGCTGAATACCGGGAACAGCTCCCTGCTCGGCAATAAAACGGGCAATG
>JAQUHM010000269.1 GCA_028683595.1 Geobacteraceae bacterium
CCCCTTCAGAAGAAAATTCCTCGCTGCCACCTCGAGAATTGAAGTAAGGTTTCTGCCAAACCGAACAGGTATTTTCAGGTAGGGGAATCCAACCTCAAGAATTGTAAAGGTTTCATCATCAATTCCGAGACGATCATACTCCTGGTTCGGGTCCCATTCCACAAGCTCGATTACGAGATTGATAATTTTTTTTTCCCGTATGGCGGAAATTCCAAAAAGATCCTTGATACTGATAATACCAAGCCCTCTGATCTCCATGCGGAACTGCAAAGATTCCGTGGCACTGCCGACGAGGGCAGCCGGACTTCTTTTTCTGATCTGAACCACGTCATCCGCCACGAGCCGGTGACCTCGGTTAACCAGATCAAGGGCACATTCACTCTTGCCGATACCACTTTTTCCGAGAATCAATACTCCTACGCCAAGGACATCAACCAGGACTCCTTGAACATGGGTAATGGGAAGAAGCCGTTCCTCAAGAAATTTCGTCACCAGAGAAATGCAGGTGGAAGAGAGGTGATGTGTCCTTAAGAGGGGTATCCCAGCCTCGTTGGCAGCCTTGACAAGGCAATCGGGGGGTGCTAGTCCCAATGTAATCACATAACAGATAATGGGAAATGCGCAGAGCTTTTCGAGGTGGCGGCACGCCGTTTGTTCGGGCAACTGGCGGAGATAGGATATCTCTGTATTGCCGAGAATTTGTATCCGGTCAGGATGCAAATGTTCCGTATAACCTGTCAGTGCAAGACCCGGTTTCTGTATGCGCGGAGTTTTTATCTTGTTACCAAGACCTCTCTCTCCCGCAAGAAGGGTAAGATCAAGTCCATACTCCGCATCATGGAGGAGATCTTCAATAGTGGGACGATACTGTATCAAAACCTGCTATCCTGTTCCTGAATAATTTCATACAGGGCATCGGCGTCTGAAGCCTCCAGCAGATGACTACGCAGAGCCCGATCTTTCAGAAGGCGAGAAATTCTGGCCAGAAGTTTCAGATAAAGATCAAAAGAATTCGCATCGGCAATTAAAAGAAAAAACAGGTTGACCGACTTGCCGTCCAAGGCATCGAAAGTAATGCCTTTCGTACTTCTGCCAAAAACAACTATGGGATTGCCACAGTGCAACAGTTTGGCATGGGGGATGGCAATGCCACCCCCGATCCCGGTACTGCCTAGCGATTCCCGCTCCAGAAGATCACGGAGCACCTGCTCCCGATCAATACCAGTATGCCGTGCCACGAGCTTATCAGTAAGCTCTGCCAACACATCTTCCTTTGTCAAGGAGGCGAGGTCAGGAATAATATCCAGGGAATTGAAATAATCTCCAATTTTCATCAATTCCTCAGAAAGCGTACATTAATAACAGATTCCGGTCGAGCATGATTATCCTTTTTGCGGCTCGATTAAACCGTAGTTCCCGTCCTTACGACGATAGATTACATTGATATCCTCTGTTGCAGAATCGGTAAACACAAGAAAATCCTTATGGAGGAGATCCATCTGCATGACTGCCTCTTCCACCGACATCGGCTTTATGGAAAAAGTATTAGACTTGATGATCACCGGCTCCTGCCGTTGTTCGATACTTTCCGCGGCGAGAATGGTCTTTTTGACCTTCCTATCGGTGCTGTCATTGCCAGGCTTGTGCTCTTTGATTCGCTCTTTGTAGCGACGGAGTTGTCTCTCGATCTTGTCGGTGACGGCATCAAGCGACGCATACATATCGTTGGTTTCCTCGGAGGCTTTGATGGTAACTCCTCTCGCGGTCATGGTTATTTCGGCAATATGACGTATTTTTTCTACTGTCAGAAAAACCTGGGCAACAATCGGTTCGTCGATGTACTTCTGAACTTTTTCGAGTTTCTCCTGAGCATAATTCTTGAGGGGCTCGCTGGACTCCATATGTCTGAAGGTTGTTGTGATCTGCATAGCTGTATCTCCTTTTCACTTGATAATTCAGTATGGTATCAATTGACAGCACACACTTGCGTGAGTCTAAAAAAGCCTTTTCCGTTCGGACGACGATCCAATCTTGAGCATCTCGCGGTACTTGGTGATCGTACGTCTGGCAATGGTAATGTTTTGCGTGGAGAGTATCTCGGCAATCCGCTGATCGCTTAAGGGTTTGCGCGGGTCTTCTCCATCAACAATCTCCCTGATGATGTTCTTCACGCTCTCGGAGGCGATATCATCGCCTTCCACGGTTGAAATCCCGCTGTTGAAGAAAAACTTTAATTCCAGCAAACCCTGTGGCGTCTGCATATACTTATTGGTTGTAACACGACTGATGGTGGATTCATGCATCCCGATGTCTTCGGCAATATCCCGGAGGACAAGAGGTTTCAAGTAAGCGATACCACGCTCAAAGAAGTTTCGCTGGAACTTTACGATACTTTTCGAGACCCGGTAGATGGTACGCTGACGCTGATGAATGCTTTTAATCAGCCAGAGAGCCGAACGCATCTTTTCATTGATATACTCTTCAGCTTTCTGATTATCCGAACCCGTTGTACGCCCCTCACTGGTATAGAGGGGATTAATCCTGATATTCGGCATGCCCTCGTCGTTCAGGACCACGACAAACTCCTCCCCGACCTTGTACACAAAAATATCAGGAGAAATGTAATGGACGTCTTCCTGCGAAAACTGCCTTCCGGGTTTCGGGTCAAGACTGGCGATTATCTTGGCACTGACCAGAACATCGTTGAAATCTATCCCGAGAGACTTGGCAATCTGCTTGTATTTTCGTAATTCGAGATCCTTCAGGTGGTCGCGAAGCAAAGCTTCAACCACACTCCCTTCCATACCCAGTTGCTTCACTTGGAGAAGGAGACATTCCCGAAGATCCCTGGCACCAACACCAATGGGATCAAACTCCTGAATTTTATTCAGGACCGATTCCACAAAAGACTCATCAACCGAGCAGATCAGGGCAATATCTGCAAGATTTGACCGCAAGTAGCCTTCTTCATCAATGTTACCAATAATCTCCGAACCCACAAGAATTTCCTGCTCCGTAACGCGTGACAATTTCAATTGCCAGAGCAGGTGATCGAAAAGGGTCGTCTTCTTGGTAAGCAAATTTTCGTAGGAAGGCCGGTCGTCATCATCATCATAATAATGCTCGCCGGAACTGTAGTTATAGCTGTCAAGGTAAGTCGCCCAATCCATATCCTGCAGGGTTTCCTCACCAGCCTTGACCTCTGTGAAGACCTCCGCATCTTCTTGCGGGGCAGCCTCCTTCTCCGTTATTTCAAGGGTATCAGGTTCCTTGACCTCTTCAAGTTCGAGTGATTCGTCAAGAACAGGGTTCTCCTCCAACTCCTGGCTTACAAGATCCTGCAGCTCCAGTCGAGAAAGTTGTAGAAGCTTTATGGCCTGCTGCAGCTGGGGAGTCATCACCAGTTGCTGCGAAAGCTTCATTTGTTGTCGCATTTCAATGGCCATAGAATTTACATACCTTGTGTGTATGAGTTTTGGAAGAAGAAGTCCTAAAGACTGAACTTTTCCCCCAGATAAATTTCGCGAGCCTGTTTACTCTCAGCAATTTTATTCGGGTCACCGTATTCAAGCACTTTACCATCATTCAGAATATAGGCTTTATCACAAACTCCGAGAGTTTCCCGCACATTGTGATCGGAAATAAGGATCCCGATGCCCCGAGCTTTCAAATCCACAATAATGTTCTGAATATCAAGAACCGCAAGCGGGTCGATTCCAGCAAAAGGCTCATCCAGGAGAATGAACTCAGGTTCAGTAGTTAACGCCCTCGCAATCTCCACACGTCGCCGCTCCCCCCCGGAAAGAGAAAAACCTTTGATATGGGCTAAATGCGATATTTTAAATTCTGAAAGCAAGTGTTCCATCACCGAAATGCGCTCTTCAGCCGGAATATCCCGGGACTCAAGAACCGCCAGAAGGTTGTCCCGCACTGTCAGACGACGAAAAACTGACGGTTCCTGTGGAAGGTAGCTGATTCCCTTTCGCGCCCGGAGGTACATGGGAAGAGCGGTAATATTTTCATCTCCGATAAAGACCTGACCAGCATCAGGTCGGCAGAGCCCAACCACCATATAAAAAGTGGTTGTTTTCCCGGCACCGTTGGGCCCAAGAAGACCTACTACCTGACCGGAAGAGACCTCAAGGTCAACGCCATCAACCACTACCCGCTTGCCATAGGTCTTTTTAAGTCCCAGGGTGGAAAGGGTTCGATTATGGCTTCGTTGCGTCATTCCGACCCTTCCCTTTTGGATAGATTACGGCCTCGACCCGCGTATCCGTTGTGCCGGTCACCACGCTTTTTTCCTCATTTACAAAATAGGTAATTTCACTTCCGGAAACCATGTCCTTTCCCTGGACCACTTTCGGCGAACCAGTCAGGACTATTTTCCCTTCATTCGTATAATAGACCGCATGTTGTGCTGTCCCGATACGGTTCTCCTGCACAATACGAACATTGCCAACGGCTTCTACCTTCTCGACATCACCACCCTTTTCGGCATAGTTGACAACCAACCTGTCGGTAAGGATTGTAATATTGGCCTGTTTCGCAACAACCTTTCCCATGAAAGTTGCGGTTCTGGCTTTCGTATCTGCCTGAAGTTCATTTGATTTGATCACGATCGGCTGCCCACCGGAATCTTTCCCCGGTGCAGCCGCAAAGGAAAAGGTAACCGTAACGAACAGCATACATACGACACCAACAATTCTTTTCATATCATTTCTTTCGGGTCCGTATGACCGCGGTAACGTTATGCAACACCCTCAATTTCCTGGTATCCAGCCTTAGTTCCATTCCAGTACCTTCAACAGTCAGGGACGTATCCTCCAAATGAACCCTGTCAGCTGTGGACACAAGCGAACGAGACGCAAAATAGTCAAGATGACCGGTGGAAAAGGTCATTCCCGATTCATTGGTCGCTGTAATGTTACCGATGAGTTTCACATCGCCTGTTTTCTTTTGATAATCCGCCGTATCAGCCAACAAAGTATATTTCCCGGAACCACCTTTTCCGTAAAGAACCATTTCCGGCTGGCCAAATTTGATGACACCGGAATTGTTATAATAGTCAACCTTGCGTGCCAGCAGATCCCACTGAAGAACTCCATCCTTCGTATTGGTATAATGCACCTTCTGCATAGAGAGGTCTATGTTTTTGGGAAGATCCGAAAACATCTCGGCTGGACTCTTCAGACGATGGTACTTCAATGCGATAACCACCGTGAGATAGGAAGCCGCTGCGATGACGACAAAAGCCAGAACCTGCTTGATTTTATTGAATTTCTGCATAATTCAGGCTGAGTATAACATCATAAAAAATGGGTGTAAAGCAGATTTTGGTTGGAAAGTGAAATCTTGGCATAGAGATTGAAATGGGCTCGTGCGACACCAAAACATGGCCAGAAAAAAGCGATTTCAGGGAAGAAAATACCGGGCGGTCACCAACTCCCAGGCCGACTGCTCTTTTAAAATGAGGTCACAAACTTCGCGAACAGCCCCCCATCCGCCGCCATTTTTCGTAACGAAATGAACATGGGG
>JAQUHM010000270.1 GCA_028683595.1 Geobacteraceae bacterium
ATGCTCCTTTTACATGACCGAACAGTTCGCTTTCCAGCAGAGATTCATTCAGGGCAGCGCAATTGACCTTAATATACGGCTGATTACTGCGGGGACCGGCGTCATGGATGGCTTTCGCCACCATTTCTTTGCCAGTGCCGCTTTCGCCGTAAATAATGACCGGGGCATCGGATTGGGCAGCGTTAGTGATCAGTTCATAAACCTGCTGCATGGGCGCACTGGTACCAATCATGCCATAAAACCGATCCTCGGCATCCAGTTCACAGCGGTAGCTTTCGATCTGCGTTTCCTTGGCTAGCAGGTCTGTGATGTCAGTCATGGTTTCAACCGCACCAATAACCGCACCATTTTCATCCTTGAGTACCGAGGCGTTTTTTAAAATATGAATGATGTGGCCATCTTTATGAATTATGCTGCAGCGCTGCTTTTTTAAATGCCCTCTCTTAAACATCACACACCAGTGACAACCGTCTTCTTGTCGAACAATTTCGCAGGCGGCACAGTCCAGGGTGGTACACGATTTTCCTATAATTTCTGATTGGCTATAGCCGGTAATTTGCTCAAAGGCGCGATTGACCGAAACGACAATTCCTTGTGGATTGACAATCATGATGCCGTCCTGGATCGTGTCAACGACAGATTCCCAATAAGAGTTCAAAGTTGCCTTGTTCAAATCATGGCTCCTTGTTCAACTATTTAACAGCTTATCGTTAAACTTGTTAACACATGAAAGTGTTAACCACAAGAAAAAACAAAAAATTAAAGCCCAATATAAATGACAATGATTTTCACAATTATTATATAAACTGACATATCAGCTAGTTAGGAAATTTAGTAAAGTATTTTGGCATTGTGGCACAGCCATTGCGAAGTAAGCATTGTTTGATGATAAGACGCCTGTCAGATCAACAACCAGTGAAAATCAGCTTTTACCTTTGTTTTTGTACGTGTTCGTTTTTACTGTTTCGAATAATCAACAGCTTCAATCAAAGGAAATTTGTTGAAGAGTCCCTGTAGGATTGAACAAAAAGGAGATCCAAAATGTCTGAAATCGATCTGAATTCTTTGGCAGTGGCAACTACGGTAGACGCAAGGGGAAGCGCATGCCCCGGCCCGCTTCTGGAAGCTAAAAAGGGAATCGGTAAGGTCAAGGTCGGTGAAGTGCTTGAAATTTATTCCAACGACTCCGGTACCCGTACCGATATCCCTGCCTGGTCAAAAAAAGTCGGCCATGAGTACGTGGGCATGCTTGAAGCTGACGGCTATGACAAGCATTTCGTATGTAGAAAGAAATAGAAGGGTCTGCCATGTCATCCCCCAACCAGCCAGAAGGCAAGATTCTGATCCTGGCAACCGAGAGCTGCGCTTATCCCGGTGCCAATTCTGTTGGCCAGGCCCACTCATCCTATCCAGCCAACACGTATATCTTGCGGGTCCGGGCCCCGGTTCTATTTCCTGAGCATTTTTATCTGGACTGCTTCAAAAAGGGCATCAGTGGAATCATAATCATGTCCTGCGGCGAAGAGTGCCCGTACGATGGGGCTTATCATGCCCTGGCCAAAAGGATTGATCGAGTTTATCAGATGATGAAGGCTGAGGAGATTGATCTTCGGCGACTGAGGCTCACCGCCATTTGTACGGTATGTAACCGGGCCTTTCTGAAAGAGGTCAACGATATGAACGTTCTGGTTCAGGAACTGGGCCTTATGGAAATCAAATAGGCAAGGTAGAAAGGAATGAGAGATATGTCGAAATTCGCACTTTCGTACGAATTCGATGCCTTGGTGGTTGGCGGTGGAATTGCCGGCCTGCAATCGGCGTTGGATCTGGCCGACCAAGGGTTTACCGTGGCCATTTTGGTAAAGGATGCCTCCATCGGTGGGAAAATGATCCGACTGTCCAAGGTATTTCCTACATTAGACTGTTCCAGTTGTATCACCACCCCCAAAATGGCGGCTGCCTCCCATCATGAGAACATTACGATATTTACGGATTGTGACCTTACATCCTTGAAGCGGACCAACGGAATGCTGAACGCGGAAATCGTCCAGCGGCCCCGTTTTGTCGACCTGGATACATGCATCGGTTGCCGGCAGTGTGAGTACAGTTGTCCGGTATATGTCCCCGATGAGGAGGAAGGCGGGCTTTCTTTGAGAAAGGCCATTTACATTCCTTTTTCCAATGCCATTCCTCAGATCGCCACCCTCGATGTTGAGAACTGCTCATTGTGCGGCAAATGCGCCAAGGTCTGCCCCACTGATGCGGTAGACTATTTTCAGCAGCCCCGGACGATGACCATTGCAACTAAAACCGCGGTCATGGCCACGGGGTTCAGTCTTACACCTATCCATCAGAAAAAGGAATATGGCCAGGGTCAAGTGCCTAATGTGATTACTTCGTTGCAGATGGAGCGGTTGCTGGCTCCCCACGGTCCCTATCAGCGGGTACTGCGGCCATCGGATGGCAAAGAGCCTGAATCCATTGCCTTTGTCCAGTGCGCCGGTTCCAGAGATAAAAGCATAGGTATTTCTTACTGTTCCAGAGTTTGCTGCATGTACTCAATAAAACAGGCGATGCTGCTTTCAGGGTCCCTGCCCTTGGCGGATATCACCATCTACTATATGGATATCCGCGCTTTCGGCAAAGGGCATGAGCAATTTTACCAGAATGCCAAGGCGATGGGGATTGAATTTGTCAAAGGGAAAATTGCCTCTATCGCAGCAGCATCGAATCAAAATGTGGCTATGAAATATGAGGCCCAGGAAGAGGGTGGTCGACTGGCCACACGTGAGCACGATCTGGTGGTGCTGAGTCTGGGCATAGTCCCGCAATGGAATCCTGCCGGCATCTGTGACCTGTCCACAGGAAGTGATGCCTTTATCCGCAGTGCCATGCCCCAGATCGCGCCGACCATGACCGATATGGAAGGGGTGTTCGTGGCCGGCGTGGCCGCTGGCCCCAAGGATATCGTAGACACCATTATCGAAGCCGGAGCAGCGGCCATGGAGGCGGCCAACTATCTGGGGCGGTTTTCTTCGACCCAGGCGGCCCGGGCAGCTGACAACACCACGCAACCCATGTGAAAGATGAACCGGGAGACGGTTGATGAGTAGTGAGAATCCAAAAAACAAGCCGGATGAGATAAAAACAGGAGTCTATATCTGCAGTTGCGGGGGAAACATTTCCGACCATGTGGATGTAGCGCAACTGGCAGAAAATGTTAAAGGACTCGATGATGTAACAGCGGTCCGCGCTTCTATGTTCATGTGTTCGGATCCGGGGCAGGAGCTGATCCAGGAAGACATAAAAAGCGGCATGGTCAACCGGGTGGTGGTGGCCTCCTGCGCGCCAAGCCTGCATGAGCTGACTTTCCGCAACGCCATCAAACGGGCAAATCTGAATCCCTATCTGTACGAACACGCCAACATCCGGGAACAAGTCAGCTGGGTACACCACGGCGATTCGGCAACCGCCAAAGCGACGCGCCTGGTCGCGGCAGCCATTGCCAAGGCTAAGCATCTGCAGCCGCTGGAACCGATTCGGGTAGACGCTGCCGACCATGTCACGATCATTGGCGGCGGAGTAGCCGGAATGCGGACGGCATTGGACCTGTCCCGGCGCGGGGTCCGGGTGACCCTGGTGGAGAAATCGTCGTTTCTCGGAGGCCAGACCGCTCATTTGCACCGGTTGGTGCCCACTGAAGACACAGCGGAAAACGTGGTCCGAACCTTGGCAGACGCCGTGCTGAACGACAGCCGTATCCAGGTCCATGGTTGTTCACAGATTGTGGGATACGAAGGCTATGTGGGCAATTTCAAGCTGACGATCCAGGGCGCTGAGAATAATACGCCACACACCGGCTTTAAAAAGGGCGACTGGGTGCCCTTCTCCGGCCTTTTTTTGAATGATGCGGACAAAGGCCGACAGTGGATCCTCGAGACGGGCGCTATTGTTTTTGCCACCGGCTTCAAGCCTTACCAACCTGGCGAGGGAGAGTACGGTTATGTAAGCTTCCCGGAAGTGGTGACTCTGCCGGAATTTATTCAACAACTAGCACAAAGCAGTGAACGCAGCGATACCCTGTCTATCGCCGGCCGGGCCATCCGTCGGGTGGCCTTCATCCACTGCGTGGGCAGTCGCCAGATTCCCGGCATCCACGAACCGGATGCAGGCGGCCGCTTGAATGAATACTGCTCCCGGACCTGCTGCAGCGCCATTCTGCAGTCGGCGATTCAGGTTCGCCGGCGCTATCCGCAAACCCAGGTGTTTGAATGCTATCGGGATATCCGCACCTATGGCCGCGGGCAGGAGGAATACTATGATCAGGCATCCGACTTCAATGTCATGTTTTTCCGCTATGAACCGGATTCTCCGCCCCAGGTGGAGCGTAGCGAGCGAAGCCGGTTTCCCCTGCGCATTCGGGTGAAAGACACCCTGACTTTTGGCGAAGAGCTGTCGGCGGAGGTTGATCTGGTAGTCCTGGGTGTGGGCATGGAAGCCCATCCCATCGGAAATCTGGTGGAGATGATGAAGCTCCCTACAGGGATGGATGGTTTTCTGCAGGAGGTCCATCCCAAACTCAGACCGGTGGAAATCGCCAATTCCGGTATCCTGCTGGCCGGTACCTGCCAGGCCCCCATGGATGTCAGTGAGACCTGTAGTGCCGCCCAGGCGGCCGCGGCAAAGGTCGCCGCCTTGTTAACCAAAGGGTATGTGGAACTGGATCCGTATATTGCCTGTGTAGACGCCGGGTTCTGCACCGGTCATGGCTTGTGCGCCGACGTTTGCCCGGTGGAAGGTGCAGTGAAACTGACAGATGGCAAGGCAGTGGTAAATCCGGCACTGTGTACCGGTTGCGGCATCTGTGTCGGTGCGTGTCCCGAACACGCCATTGACATACATGGCTGGACGTTGAAGCAATACGAAAAAATGGTTGATGCCATCGTGTCCACCTGAAGCTCATGACACCCGAAATCTGGAGAGCATTATGCAATCGAATAATCAAAAAGAAGCCCTCAAATTACTCAGGGAAGAGCGTAAAGCTTTCATTGAGAGGGCTCGCAAGATGATTGTGGAGCAAAGCAAACGGATTTCTGCCATCAATTCCCAGATTGAAAAAGAAGCCAAGACCATCCCGGAGCTTGCCTCTGCACTCAGTATGTCTCCATCAGATGTTCTGGTAACCGTTTCCGCATTGCGCAAATACGGCAAGGTGGTTGAGGGTGTCAAGGATGGCTACTATTTTAAATATCAACTGGCCACGAAAGCAGGCTGACGGAAGTTGTCGCGACGAAAGTCGCTCTTGGGGAAACTTCATGATAAATCCGCTGAATGTATCCTTATTATACCTGGTTACAGAGTATCTACTTGAGAATGTACCAAAACCACAACCATTGGAGACTTTCTATGAGTGCGGATGTAAATCCTGACCTGATAGTCGATCTTAAAAAATTCGGGGTGAAAAGCGCATCGGCATGCTTCAACTGCGGCAACTGTACGGCGGTG
>JAQUHM010000271.1 GCA_028683595.1 Geobacteraceae bacterium
AAAGAGTATGCCGACGAAGAATATCGATCTGGCTGAACCGGCAGATAAATTTGAATTACTATACTTGCTGCCGTTTTTTCTCATGCTTTTTGCCACCACTATCTCGCTGCAAAAACCGATCGTATACGGTGGAAAGTATGCATCAGCTTTTGAGGACCCCCGCCGTGTCTATATCTTGAGCGGAATCTATGCGTTGGCCTTCGTTCTTGCGATACCTAAAATAGGTGTCGTTCTAAACAATCTCAAATATCTCTATACGTATGCGCTTTTTCTTGTCTACGTTGTTCTGTCAGCTTTGTGGTCAACGCATCCGATGAAGGTGTTTGTCTTTTGGGGGCATTCAGCTGCGACACTGCTTGTTTGCATACTCTGCGTGTATGGCCTGGGCGGGCGTGATTCCCGATTTGCGAGAATGATGCTTTTTTTTTCCGCCATGGCGGTGTTCGCCTCTTTGGCAACAGCTGTTTTTTACCCGCAGAGAGGAATTATGCTCATTGGCACGAAGCTCCGTTGGGTCGGTTTGACTTCTCATCCAAATACCTTGGGGGCACTCTCTTTAATATCCGTTTATGCATCATGTTTTTATCTTTTTTGCATAAGAAACAAAAAAATCTACCAAATAGTTTTTACGTTAAGTGTTATTGCTGCCTCGGGTATATGTCTTATCAAGTCAGACAGTGTAACCTCCATTGTTCTTGCATTGGCAACGGTACTGATGTTGCCAATTTTGATACGTATTATCGATAGCAGGACTATTGTCGGTCAGATATCCTGGTCAATGATTATTGTGGGCGTCATGGTAGTATTTTTGCTGTTTGTATATGTTATTACTCCAGAAGTTTATTCTATTAACTGGCTGTTCGAAAGGCTGGGAAGGTCGCAAACCCTTACCGGCAGAATTAATCTCTGGGAAGTGGCAATGAAAGCCATAGACGAGAAACCAATGCTGGGGTGGAGTTTTGATTCCCTTACGTCTTTTGGAAAAAAGTTTCATATCAGTTACGGACAATTTCATGACGGTTACCTGGATCTGCTGGTGAGAGGCGGATTTGTCGGGGTGCTGCTGGTAATTGCGATCTTAGTGCAAGCAATGGTGAATCTGACAAAGCTACTCAAAAACAATAGAAGAAAATTCGCAGGGATGATAGTTCTCTTTGGCATTATTATTGGGCATAATTTTTCCGAGGCTTCACTTGCGCGTGCTCCGCATCTCATGTGGCTTATGCTCACCTTTTTATTCTGTTATGTAGCCATTCCGGAGAGGAACAATACGAATAGCCAAGCGGAATGTGACAAGGACGCAGTTGCTGGTTCAGCAGCGCAAGTAAAAGACAAAAAACTTGAATATGTCTAAGGTAACTATAGTTCAAAGGGTATTGCCCCACTACAGAATACCGTTCTTTGTCAAGCTTCGTGAGTCACTGGCAAATAACGGAATAGATCTGAAATTGCTCTATGGCCAAGAGTATCCCGGCACCGTGCCAAGAACAGTCATACTTGAGAAACTTTGGGCTATCAGGATACAAAACAAATATCTGAAAACACCGGTAGGTGAACTTGTCTGGCAACCTTGTCTCCGGCACTGTAAAGGCTCTGACCTCATTATAATTGAGCAGGCGAACAGGCTCCTGGTGAATTATTTGCTTCATTCACAACTTGTAAGAGGACGGGCCAAAATAGCCTTCTGGGGACATGGCAGAAACTTCCAAGCGAAGTCCACTAACGGTGGAAGAGAAAAGTTTAAGAGACTTATTATAAACAAGCCTGACTGGTGGTTTGCTTATACGAATATGTCCGCACAAGTCGTTTGTGATTCTGGGTACCCGAAAGATAAAATTACTGCTGTGGAGAATTCAATCGACACGGGTATGCTGGCGGAGGCATGCGCAAAGGTTGATGAAAATTCGATACAGGAAGTACGGAGAACTCTCGGCATAGATTCAGAAAATGTTTGTGTGTTTTGCGGCGGCTTGGATGCGAACAAGAAAATAGAGTTTCTGCTTGAGGCGTGCACGTTGGTAAGGGTGCTTTTGCCTGACTTTCACCTGATTGTTATCGGTGACGGGCCACTGCAAAAGTTGATCACTCGCGCTTGCGAAAACAATACTTGGATTCATTATGTGGGACCCAGGTTTCATGATGAGAGGGTTCCTTTCCTGAAAGCCGCGAAAGCTATGATGATGCCGGGATTGTTGGGGCTAGTAATATTAGACAGTTTTGTCGCCGGTGTGCCAATTTTCGCTATAAATCATGATGAACACGGTCCAGAGATTGCCTATTTGGTCAATGGGCAAAATGGTGTCATAACCAAATTTAATGCGAATACGTATGCCGAGGCAATTGTCGCTTACCTCACTTCACCGGAGAAACAGATGCTTTTGCAAGCAGGGTGCCTTGCCAGTGCCGAACGTTTTACTCTGGAAAACATGGTGAGCAATTTTGCAACGGGTGTGATTTCCTGTCTCAATAATCGGGATTCTTAAGCGGAACGACCATTGACGTCACCAATGAAAATATTATTTATCCATAACTATTATCGCAGCGATTCCCCAAGCGGAGAAGACGCCGTTGCTCGCAATGAACGGAAGCTGCTTGAGGATAACGGCATCACTGTCATTTCTTATGAAAAGTTCAATGACGATATCGATGATTCAAATGTCCTGAAGAAGATTGGTCTGGCCGTCAATACGGTATGGTCGCGCCGCACCCGCAATGAAGTGGCCGTCCTGTTGCGTCGTGAGCGCCCCGACATAGCCCATGTTCACAGTATACACCCGCAGATTTCTCCTTCTGTCTATGCGGCATGCCGCGAGGCGGGAGTGCCCGTGGTGCATACCCTGCATAACTATCGCTATATTTGCCCGGGGGCATTGCTGCAGCGGAACGGCAAGCCATGCGAGGACTGTGTGGGACGCCTGCCGGTAAATGCTTTGCGGTACCGCTGTTTCAGGGGGGCGCTGTCGGCGACCGGAGCTCTTGCCGCAATGCTGATCTTCAATCGATTGCGGGGAACCTTTACCAATGGGGTCAACCGGTTTATCGCGCTGACGGATTTCGCTAAATCACGATTTGTTGCGGGCGGGCTTCCGTCCGAACGGATCACAATAAAGCCCAATTTCCTGCCGATCATTCCGGAAACAGATTCCGGGAGAAAATCCTATGCTGTTTTTGTCGGACGCCTCAGCGCAGAAAAGGGGGTCAAAACCCTCCTCACGGCATGGCGTTCCGTGGCCGGACTGCCGTTGAAGGTGATCGGAGATGGTCCGCTTCGCGGTGAATTGGAATCGTTGGCGCGTGAAAGCGGCATAGATGTCGAGTTTACCGGAGCTCTGTCCAAGGATCATGTCATTGCACAGGTCAGGGAAGCTCTTCTTCATATCGTACCTTCGGAATGCTATGAAGGTTTTCCCATGGTGATTGTTGAAGCGCTCGCCTGCGGCACACCCGTCATCGCCTCCCGCATCGGAAGCCTTGCGGAAATTATACAGGATGGCGAAACCGGCCTTCATTTCGAGTCGGGCGACCCGGCCGAGCTGGCGCAAAAAGTCAACCATATGGTCGCAAAACCCGAACTCGCAGCGGAGCTGGGAATGAATGCACGGCGGATTTTTATGGAAAAATACACTGCTGAACAGAACTTCAGGATGCTGATGGGCATTTATGAAGAGGTCATTGCGGAGAGTATGACGGGAAAAGGGAAGTCCTGATGACAACTGATCCCTGCAGCAGATCCATTCTGGGCATGAGCATAGACGCCACTTCCTATACGGATGCGATGTGCGGTGTCCTGCAGTGGGCGAAGAACCGTGAATCGCGGTACGTATGCGCCGCAAACGTGCACATGGTCATGGAAGGATACGATTCAGAGGATTTTCGGCAGATCGTGAACCAGTCCGATCTGGTGACGCCTGACGGCATGCCCCTTGTATGGGGATTGAAAGCGCTCGGCATCCGGAGCGCCTCAAGGGTGAAGGGCCCCGAATTGACCAAACTGCTGTTGCAAGCGGCGGGGGAAGAGGGCATTCCGGTCGGATTTTACGGAGCCGGGCCGGAAGTCCTAACGCAATTATTGGAGAGGATTGCTGTCGAATATAAGGGCGTGACGGTAGCGTATGCTTGCTCGCCCCCCTTCAGGCCGTTATCGAACGAAGAAGACAACAGAATCGTTGAGGAAATCAACTCTTCCGGGTGTGGCATTCTTTTTGTCGGCCTTGGATGTCCGAAACAAGAACAGTGGATGGCAGACCATGCGGGCAGGATCAATGCGGTCATGCTCGGTGTTGGTGCGGCTTTCGATTTTTTGGCCGGCACCAAGGCCGAGGCGCCGCATCTCATGCAGGCGGCTGGACTTGAGTGGTTATTCCGGTTGGCACAGGAGCCGGGGAGACTCTGGTCGAGATATTTCAGGACCAATCCGAGATTTGTCTATCTGTTTGCCCTGCAATTGCTGGGTCTGCCAAAGCTTTCAAGAGAGAGAGCCTGTCATGACAAAGAATAAACGCAAATATCTTGCCTTTCTTACAGTACTTCTGGTTATTGCTGCGGCTATGTCCGTTATGGTTTGCTCACGACTGAATGCGAATGAATACAGACGTTCCGATGTAATTCCGATCAGTTATTTCGGCCTGCATTTCCACCGGATGGGGTCCGAGACGAAGTGGCCGGATATCAGGTTCGGTTCCTGGAGATTGTGGGATGCCTATGTTGCCTGGCCGAATCTCGAGCCTGCAAAAGGTGCCTGGAATTTCGAATTGCTGGACAATTATGTCCGGATTGCGGGGAGTAATTCGGTTGAGATAGTCTTGCCCCTCGGGCTGTCACCCACCTGGGCCTCGGCCAGGCCTTACGAAAAATCAGCCTATCGGCCGGGGAATGCCGCCGAACCGGCTGACTTGGCTGATTGGGAGAACTATGTCCGCATGGTTGCCGACCGTTACAAGGGGAGAATAAAATTTTACGAAATATGGAACGAACCGAACCTTTCCCAATTCTATTCCGGTACGTTAGAGCGCTACATCGAAATGAACAGGATTGCCTGGCAGGTCATTAAATCAATAGATCCAACCGCGCAGATTGTTGCACCATCTTGCACGGCATTTGACGCCCGCCTGAAATGGTTTGAACAGTACCTGGCTGCTGGCGGGGCAGCATATGCCGATATTATTGATTACCATTTTTATGTAAGGCCGGCGCCCCCTGAAGCGATGCTGGAACGCATCGATTGCATCAGGGGCCTGATGCGCAAATACTCGGTAAACAAACCATTGTGGAACACGGAGGCGGGCTGGAATATTTCTGAACTTGCAAGCAACGACACTGTAAGTGATGACACCGGCGCTGCCTATGTTTTACGTGCATACATTGTAAATTGGGCGGCCGGCGTCGACAGGTTTTTCTGGTATGCGTGGGACAATTATAAAATGGGCCTGGTCAAAACTGACGGCGCAACTTTTCGACCCGGCGCATTCGCCTATGCTACGACTGTCAAGTGGCTTGGCGGTGCC
>JAQUHM010000272.1 GCA_028683595.1 Geobacteraceae bacterium
CTCTTCAATTATATGGCCTGTGGAATCCCTGTCCTTGCTTTCGACACCCCGATCAACCGGGAGATACTGGGAGACGCCGGTGTCTATGCACGTTTTGCCGATGCGGCGGATTTTGCCGCACGCCTGGAAAAGCTGGTCCTGCGGGAAGGGTTGTGGCGGGAATTGGCAGAAAAAGTCAGGAAAAAGGCTGTCGAAGAACACTCCTGGGAGGCGCGGGGCAGAGAACTTGAAGATGCCTGCCGATATGCTGCGGCACACCGGCAGGCTGAATGTTGACGGACTCGGAAGAGCCATTTATATCGTAGTATAAACCTATTTCACCAGTGCCCCGAACTCCACCCGACTGGCACTTTTCCCTTTCTCCGCGGGCTCTTTGTAGATATCGCCGGTTTTCAGAAAGACCCTCTCCTGGTTTACCTTTCCCTGTTCCGTCAGAAAATTCCGGACCACGGCGGCACGTTCCTCTGCCAGTTTCTTCAGTTCCGCATTCCCCACGATCGTATTGGCGAATATGAGCTTCTTCATCTCGCTGTCCGGCAGATCCTTGAGCATGCCGATGAAGTTACGAGGTTTGGGGAACTTTTCCTTTCGATAGACAATCTTCAGATAGTTCGAATACTCTGCTGGCAGGATCTCAATGGAGTTCGGCGTCTGGTCCGGAAGGTTTCCCTTCTCCTTGACCAGCGCCAGAAATTTTTCCGTCCGCATCTTCCGTGCCAGGGATTCGGTGCGATAGCCTTCGGGATCATTGTCTTTGTCGACGAAGCCGATTACCTCGACACTCAGGTTCGGACGGTCCTCCAGCGCACTGGCAAGCTTGAGCAGCACGTCCTTTTCCTGCTGCGTCAGGGTTGTCGAACCGGGGGCAAAGGTGATGCTGCTGAAATCTTCGCTTCCGCCGAAAGCAGCCTGCAGCAGTGCAAAGGGCGAGGTTGCCGCCTTGACCAGCAGGTTGCGCAGAACCTGGAAAACCAGTCGCCAGATGCTGAATTCGGGATCATCCGTTTTGCCGGTGACCGGCAGGTCAATATGGATTTCCCCTTTCCGGTCCTTTAGAAGCGCCACTGCCAGGCGTACCGGCAGGCTGGTCGCCTTGTCGCTCTCCACCTTTTTGCCGAATGTGAGTTGGTCGAAAAACAGCTTGTTTTCCGAGGTGAGGTTCTTGTCTTCGATATGATAGGCAAGCTGCAGGAACAGCTTGCCTTTCTCCACCGTATAGCCGAGGTAGGTGCCGGTGTAGGGACTTGTCGGGGAAAGTTCGATATCGGAAAAATTGATCTTCAGGTCAAGGAAGAGATTCTTGCGCAGCGGGTTGATGGTGCCTGCGATGGTGAGAGGTGAATGATTTTCCAGATTGCCGCGCAGGTCAACATCTGCCACGTTTTTTTCATCCGAGGTAAGGCCGCTGATTCTTCCGCCGAGATTGTAGAAAGTAGTGACAAACGGTATCTTGAGATGATAGTCACTGAAGACCATGGTTCCGCCCTGAAGGGTAACCGTATTGATTCTGATATCAGGTTTCCCTGCTGCGACCTGTGGCGTTGGCTGCGTTGGTGGCGTTGGTTGTGGAGGAGATTCGTCGCCGGATTGACGGACGGGCTCGGCTGAGTCTGTAGTGAGGTTCTGCAGATTGAGGGTCCGATCCTTGGTGATAGTTACCCGGGAGTAGAAATTACTGAGCGAAACGTCTCTGATTCTCAGGCTGAACGGGCTGAGTACTCCCTTTATGCCATTCAGTTGCATGCGCTCCCACTTCAGCAAATCCTCGTTGTCTTTTGTGTCGAGACAGTAAAAAGAGCGTATCCCGAGGGATCCGTCAAATGTGCCATTGATCTTCTCTCCTGCCTTTGCCAAGCTGAAGCCCAGTCGGGTATCCACTGCTCCTCCGGCGATGGACAGGGCCAGGTTGTCCGGCAGATAGGCGTCAAAATCCCGCAGCGGGATTCTTTTCAGATCAAGGGTGCCCCGGAGTTTCAGGGGAGAGGGCAGGACGGTGCCGGAAACCCCGATCTTACTGTTCTTTCCGTAGCCCGTTGAGAGTGTGAACGGGATTGTGCCGCTGGTCGGTCCGCTGATGTCCTGCAGGGTGAAGCTGAGTGCCTTCAGGGGAAAGGTTGGGTTGCCCTGAAGGCTTCGGTCGGTCAAGCTGATGTTCAATCCGCTCCCTTCGACCTTCCTGATCCGATAGGTAAAGGGGGTGGTCGTGGGCGAACCCTTTGCATGTGTCATCGTTTTTGTTTTTGATGGAACCAGAATTCTCTCATAGGAAAAACCGCCACTCTTCTCACGGGATGCCTTGATATCTCCGCCGGCAAGGGTAACCGATTCCACTTCGGCTGCTTTCTCCTTCAGGGAGATCTTTCCACCCTTGAGAGAGACCTCTGTCAGTCGAACCCCTTCCTTCTTGCCGAAATCAGCGCTAAGTTCATGTCCGACCAGAGACATGTCGCTGACCTTCAGTCCCTCGTCGTTGTTGAAAGTGATAGCGGCGCTGGTATCGATTTTTCCTGTCAGGGGCGTGCGAAGCCGGTCCGCCAGGTAGGGGTAGTAACCCTCAATGTCCAAGCCGCTTGCTTTCAGCTGTGCCGAAAAGGCAAGGGGGGTGAGGGTCAGTTCGCCGTTCAGGGCCACCGACTCGCTGCGAGAGGAGCGAAAGGACAGATTCCAGGCAGCTTTGCCGTTCTTCTGCATGGTCAGTCCCGTAACGGACATATCAAGTGCGGTGAGATCGGTTTTAAAGCCATTGCGGGGTACTTTGTCAAGGAAGTGGACCTTGCCGCCCGTGCTTCTGATAGTGGCCACTTTCAAGAAGATTTGCTGAGATTCCTGCTTTTCCCGGGGTGCCGATTCCGCTTTGGGACCTTGAAGATTCTGCCAGGGCAATCTGCCCTGTGGATCCCGCTCCAGGAAAACCTCAAGACCAGCGGTTTCCAGGGTTGCCAGATCGAATCTGCGGGCAAAGACATCAGCCTGATTTATCCGCACCAGCCCACTATCCAGCGCCAGAAGCGATTTTCCCTTTGAATCCTTTACCAGGACCTTATCCAGTTTCAGGGCACCGGACAGGGTAATCTCCGGTTTTGCCGTGGATGAAACCCGGTAGGTTATTTCGCTGGTCGTGGAAAGGGTTCCGGAGCTGAAAGTGATCGGCGTCGACAAGGGGAGATAGGCCATGTAATGGGGAATGTCCATCTCCCGGATGGTGATTATGGCAGAAGTTTCCATGGATTTGGCCAAAGGCCTGAATCTGCCGTCGGCGACAAAACGGGCTCCGTTGATTTCGGCGCTGAAATGGGGTGCAACATAGATATCTGACAGGTAGGGAATGTTACTTATAAAGGGAACGGCAAGTTTCATCTTGCGTATGGTATGCGCGGTTGTCCTGCCGGCGGCCTGGTCGAGAAAATCAATTGAGCCGTTGCCGATTTCAATGTTGTTGATCGAGAAGAGAAGACTGGATCCCTTCTCAGATTTCTTGCCGGTGAGAAGATCGGAAAAGTTATAGCTGTTCGCTGCGGTGCGGACGATGTTCAGATGGGGGTTGGATATCTGCAGCTTCGATACGATCACGGCCCTTTTTGTCAGAGACGCCGGGCTGAGCTTGATCCGGGCGCTGCTGAAGGAAACAAAGGCCTGGGTTTTCCCCTTCTCGGCAAGTCGGAAGTCGCTGACCTCGGCGCTCCAGGTAAAGGGATTCAAGGTGATGCGGCCGATGGAGGCCTTGCGTCCCGTGGTTTCTTCCAGTTTGTCCGTTATCACGTTGCGCAATATGCCGGGCAGGAGAAGAATAATGAAGAGCAGGATGACGGTAAGGATGCCTGCGCTCCAGAGAGTCGGTTTGCCGGGAAGTTTCATTAGGGCCTCCTTGGTGGCGGTCTGCGCCGGGGGTGCTGAACTGGCTCATACGCTACAGTATAGATCACTCATCGTGAAAAGAAAGATACCATTGATTGTTTCATCGGGGGAATTGTCGTAGTATCCGTGGTGCTTGTCAAATGAATAAATAACCACACAATGGTTGCAACTGTTCAGCTTGATGTGAACCATTAGTAAAAATTGCAGCATCTACAGGCAAAAAAACTGAAGCAAATGCCACCTCGCCATGCTTCCCCGCAGTAAAATTCCCCTGCTGATCAGCCTGTCCCTTGTGTCGCTGTTTCTCATTCTGCTGTTTGGTGCCCGGATTATTCTACTGGGAAGCTATAAAGACCTTGAGGGAAAAGAGGTTCATACAAATATCGAGAGGGTCATCTATGCATTCAACGCGGAGTTGGTGAGTATTACTTTCCTTGCCAAGTGATTATACGGGGTGGGACGACAGCTACCGCTTTGTTCTGGACCGCAACAGGGAGTTTATCCGCAAAAATCTTGGTGACCCGAATTTTGAACAGTTGGGTATGAATCTGACAGTCTATGCCCATCAAACCAAGTGAATCCCTTGAGAAGGTGCGCACGGTTCTTGGTTTCCAGGTGAGCCGCCTGCCGACAATTATCTCCAAATTTCGACAGGTAATAGACTGTTTGTCTTAGGGCTGGTATTCTTATCCTATGTCGGTTATTGGTCGACCGGGTTATGGCGCGACAACTGCCTTTGTGTCTGATCCTGCGAGCGTTCCCGAGGGTGTAATCGGGAATCCCGGTTACAAAACCATGGGGTCCCCGATAGATTCACCCGGGGATGGCAGACGTTTTTGGCCAAAGGTTCAGATTATGCAAAACAGATACTAAGTCACCGGCATTTTTCAAACACTGTCGCTACATACTGAGGTTCGGGAATGATATGTCACCGTTGCGGAAAGATTTTCCAGGAAGGATCTCAATTTTGTCCCGGATGTGGACTCGAATTGGTCGGGACTGCAAGCCAGGGTGATCATATCCGGCCGATTTCTGACCCTTCTATGCAACCAGGCTCGCCTCCTCCTGTCTTGTATGCCGGTTTCTGGCGTCGGTTTGTGGCTTTTCTGATCGACAGGTTTTTGTTAGGCTTTGTGAATGTGTTCCTGTGTATCTTCTATTTTTTTCTGTCTGGAATGAATTGGAATAGTGAAGAACTGCTCACACTATCTCTGACCAGCGTCGTTTTCGGGTTTTTGCTGAAATGGCTCTATTTTACCTTGCTGGAGAGCTCAGTGTTTCAGGCGACGCTTGGAAAAACTTTCATCGGCATCCGGGTAACCGACGAACAGGGTCGCAGGATTTCCATTCTCAAGGCAAACGCACGTTACTGGGCGAAGATACTTTCGGTGCTTACTCTCGGGGTTGGCTTTCTCATGGCGGGATTCACCCGGAGGAAACAGGCATTGCATGATTTTGTCGCCGGGACTCTTGTGGTGCTCGGATAGTTTGTTTTTCTTTTGTAGACCCGTACGGGACACTGGTCGTCCATCGTTGCGGTTGGTTCGGAGGTGACACTATGGACAGAAGACAGTTTCTCAAGCTGCTCGGATTATCCCCCCTTTTTTCAAACCTTCTTCTCCATGAAGCGTTGGCGGCAGAAAGGTC
>JAQUHM010000273.1 GCA_028683595.1 Geobacteraceae bacterium
GGCTTCACCATGCGACGGCGCCATCCCATTACCCACCGGGTCAAGGCACATCCGGCCATCGATTATGCGGCGCCGAAAGGGACCCCGATTCACACGGTATGCGACGGATCGATCATTTTTGCTTCCTACAAACGCTACAACGGGAATTGTGTCAAGGTTCGACATCCGAATGGCTGGGTGACCATGTATAATCACATGAGTAAATTTGCCAAGAACATCCGGCCGGGGAAAAAGGTGGGCCAGGGGCAGGTAATCGGCTACGTGGGCAGCACCGGATTGTCGACCGGACCGCACCTGGATTTCCGCATGCTTAGAAACGGAGTTCCGGTCAATCCCTTGAAGGTCAAATCGCCGCCGGCCCGGCCTGTTTCTTCGGTCAATATGGCTGCCTTCAAGATGATGGTTGCTGATCGAGTGGCACTGATGGAAACTTCTTCTGAGAAGAAAACTGCTCGAGCAGTTCTGCCGGAGCAGCCGAGGCGGGGAGTTAACTGACAAAAGAGCGTATGATGGAACGACAAAAGGGGTGGCTTATGGGCCACCCCTTTTGTCGTAGTACGGGCATCGATGGATTTTTTTGTGGCTATTCCTTGTCCACGAGGGTTTCTCCTGCCGAAACCATCAGCTCGCTGATGAGCTTGGTGAAGCGAAGCGGGTCCTTGATCGGTGACCCTTCCGTGAGCAGGGCCTGGTCGAAGAGGAGTTCGCAGTAATCGTCAAGCCTGCGGTTCTCCTTGTCCTTGTCGAACAGCTTCTGCATGATTTTGGTGATGGCGTGGTCCGGGTTCAGTTCCAGGATGCGCTTTGATTCGGGTATTTCCTGGTTCATTGACTTGAGGATTCTTTCCATATTGGCGTTCATGCCGTATTCGTCGGCCACGAGGCAGCAGGCACTATCGGTGAGCCGGCCGGAGAGACGCACTTCCTGGACCTTGTCGTCCAACTTTCCTTTGATAAAGGACAGAAGGTCGCCATACTGTTTTTCCGCTTCCTTCTTCTTTTCTCCCTCTGCCTTCTCTTCTTCCTCGCTTCCGAGCTCCAGTTTTCCGGACAGTACGGACTTCAGTTTCTTCCCATCATATTCTGTCAGGGCTTGCACCAGCCACTCGTCGATCGGGTCGGTGAGGAAGAGGACTTCGAATTCTTTCTTCCGGCAGATTTCCAGGTGGGGCGAGTTTTCCACCGTGGCACGGCTGGTGCCGGTGATGTAGTAGATTTCCTTCTGTCCCGCGGGCATTCTTTCCACGTATTCCTTCAGGGAGACGTAGCTGCCGGGCTCGGTCTTGGTGCTTTCGAAGAGCACCAGTTCCTGGATTTTTTCCCGATTGGCATGGTCGAAGTGGATCCCTTCCTTCAGAACCGGGCCGAATTCCTTGTAGAACTTCAGGTAGTCTTCCGGGGTCTTCTCTTTTACTTCTGCCAGGGTGGAGAGGATCTTGGTCACCAGGTTTTTCTGGATCTTGCGGATCTGATGGTCTTCCTGGAGGATTTCACGGGAGACGTTCAGCGGCAGGTCGCTGGAATCGACTACTCCTTTGATGAACCGGAGGTAGTCGGGAAGCAGATTTTCGCACTTGTCGGTGATGAAAACCCGTTTTACGAAGAGTTGAACGCCCTTGCGGTTTTCCGGCATGAAGAGGTCAAAGGGCCGGTGTTCGGGGATATAGAGCAGGGCCTTGAACTCGCTGGTTCCCTCGGCGGAATAGTGGATGGTCCGGAAGGGATTGCTGTAATCGTGGGAGATGTGCTTGTAGAATTCGTTGTAATCGTCTTCCGAGATTTCGCTCTTGGGCCGGGTCCAGATCGCCTTCATGGAGTTGAGGGTTTCTTCCTCGGTTTTCTTGATTTTCTCGGCACCTTCGATCGGTTTGCCGTCAACTCCCTGGGGCAGTTCTTCCCGGGTAATGTCCATGGTAACGGGGTACTGCACGTAATCGGAGTATTTCTTGATGATTGAGCGAATTCGCCACTCATCAAGAAACTCTTTCATTTCTTCTTTCAGGTGCAGGGTGATGTCTGTTCCACGGGTTTCCTTCTCGCATTCCTCGATGGTATAGGTGCCGTCACCAATGGATTCCCAACGAATGGCGGTGTCTTTTGCGCCGGCTCGACGGGTTACCAGGGTGACCTTGTCCGCAGCCATGAAAGAGGAGTAGAAACCGACGCCGAATTGACCGATCAGCTCCGGGTGCTCCTGCACATTCTGTTCTTTCAATGTCTGAAGGAAGGCCTTGGTGCCGGATTGAGCGATGGTGCCGATGTTGGTCTCCACTTCATCGGAGGTCATGCCGATACCGTTGTCCCGAATGGTCAGGGTCCCGGTTTCCTTGTCGGCAATCAGCTTGATCTTCCAGTCAGCGTTGTCTTCCAGGAGCGATTTGTCGGTTTGGGATTCGAAGCGTGCCTTGTCGATTGCATCGGAGGAGTTGGAAATCAGCTCCCTGAGGAATATCTCTTTGTTGGAATAGAGCGAGTGAATTACCAGATCGAGCAGTTGCTGTACCTCAGTTTGGAAATGCTTGGTGGTCTTCGTCATTGGTGTTGAGTCTCCTCTTTTTTCATTCATTCGTTAATCCGTGATTCCCGAGTGCTCCGCTTTGCAGAGGAACTCCGTTTTCCCGGATTTGAATCTGTGTAATCAAGTTCAAACTTGAGTTATCAAAACTAATCATTTGATTCGATTTTTGCAAGGCCTATGATCAGTTTTTTTTCTTGCTACGGATGAAATCCGACCGAGGTATGATACCGGTGGCAAGCGTCTTGTTTTTGCCCCCATTTTCCTTCCCGATTTCTTGACACCCGGAGAGGCCTGTGCTAGTGTAAATCCCTTGCAAAAGGGCCAGTTATGACTTCTTCAGGCCCAGGCAGATTCACGAAAATCCCTGCTCCCGTGTGCAGGTCCGGCATGGGATGAGCCGCTGCGGTATTCCCGCCCTTATCTCGGAGAAACCAATGTATTTTCCCGATTTTGAAACTTTCTGTTCCCTTGCCTCCCAAGGTAACCTTGTACCCGTATACCGCGAAATTCTGGCTGACATGGATACGCCTGTCAGTGCCTTCAAGAAAATCGATGATGGCCGGTTTTCGTTTCTCCTCGAGAGTATCGAGGGCGGAGAGAAGTGGGCGCGCTACAGTTTTCTCGGCTCAAGCCCTGACGTAATCATCCGCTCCAAGGGGAATATTGTTGAAATGCTCCTCGCCGACGGCACCTGCCTGCGCGAAGAGACTGCTGATCCGCTTGGTTTCGTCCGGGTCTATCTTGCGCGCTATGCGCCGGTGGAAGTTGATGGCCTTCCGCGCTTTTTCGGCGGTGCGGTGGGTTATATCGGTTATGATATGGTTCGCTACTTCGAGCGGGTTTCCCTGGAAAAGCCGACCGAACTCGATACTTATGACAGCTACCTGGTCATCACGGACACCATCCTGATCTTCGATACGGTCCGCCAGAAGATCAAGGTTGTGTCCAATGCTCATCTGGAAAACGGGAAGTCTCCCGAAGCTGCGTACCAGGAGGCACAGGCGAAGATCGATGCCATCATCAGGAAAATGAAGACGCCAGTTATGCCTTCCACGTCAGCAGCCGCTTCCGAACGGGTTGCTTTCCTTTCCAACGTAAGTCGCGAGGTCTTTGAGGAGTCGGTTGTCAAGGCCAAGGAATATGTGAAGGCCGGAGACGTGATTCAAGTGGTTCTTTCCCAACGGTTTTCCGCTGACCTGACTGTTGATCCTCTGGATATTTATCGTATCCTGCGAACCTTGAACCCTTCTCCCTATATGTTTTTTCTCCGTCTGGACGACACAGTGGTCGTTGGAGCCTCTCCCGAGGTCATGGTCCGCAAGGAAGGAGAACGGGTCGAACTCCGTCCCATTGCCGGTACGCGTCCGCGGGGTGCGACCCGCGAACAGGACGAGAGGCTTGCCTGTGAACTGCTGGAAGATCCGAAGGAGCGGGCCGAACATGTAATGCTCGTGGATCTTGGCCGCAACGATCTTGGCCGCGTCTGCAGAACCGGGACCGTTCGGGTTTCCGAACTCATGGTGGTGGAGCGCTATTCCCATGTCATGCACATCGTTTCCAACGTTCAGGGAGAGCTGGAAGCGGGCAAAGACGCCTTCGACGTGTTGTGTGCGACCTTCCCTGCAGGTACCCTGTCGGGTGCTCCCAAGGTCCGGGCCATGGAGATTATCGAAGAGCTGGAACCGGTTCGCCGTGAGATTTACGGCGGTGCCGTGGGATATTTCTCCTTTTCCGGCAACATGGATATGGCCATTGCCATCCGGACCCTGATCGTAAAGGACGGCAGGATTCATTTGCAGGCTGGGGCCGGCATTGTGGCAGATTCCGATCCTGCAACGGAATACCAGGAAACGGTCAACAAGGCGCGTGCGGTGGTGAAAGCCATCGAGATTGTGGAACAAGGGCTGGAATAACATAAATAACCCTGAAAGACGTTGTAGGGGAGAAGCAAGGTTCATCTGCTTCGCCCTTGTCAGACAGTATCGGGCGAAGCAGGTGAAGCGTTTGCTTTGCCCCTACATCCGGATATGATTCGACAAGGGTACGTGTCCCTGCGATATGTGTTACGAGGCATCCTATGTTGTTGATGATCGATAATTACGATTCATTCACCTATAACCTGGTCCAGTATTTTGGCCAGCTGGGCGAGGACGTTGTGGTTCACAGGAATGACCGGATCACTCTGGAAGAGATAGAGCATCTCTCCCCGGAAAGGATCGTGATTTCACCCGGCCCCTGTTCGCCCAACGAGGCGGGGATATCTGTTCCGGCAATCCGGCGTTTTGCCGGCAAAATCCCGCTTCTGGGGGTCTGTCTCGGCCACCAGGCTATCGGGGCTGCTTTCGGAGGAAATGTGGTCCGGAGCAGCTTTCTGATGCATGGCAAGACCTCTCCAATCTTCCACGACGGGAAAGGGCTCTTCAACGGTCTGCCGAATCCTTTTGACGCAACCCGGTACCACTCGCTGATTGTTGAGCGTTCCTCCCTTCCCGACTGCCTGGAGGTAACTGCCTGGGTTGAAAATCAGGAAATCATGGGGCTTGCGCATCGAGAGCTAGCTGTCTGGGGAATTCAGTTCCATCCGGAATCGATACTTACCGTTGGCGGCATGGACCTGCTGCGGAATTTTCTGGAGATGAGTCGAAACCGGTGAGACGTGAGACGAAAGACGAAAAAGCCTTAACATCTACGTCTCACCTCTTACATCTTACCTGAATGAAGGAACTTCATGATAAAAAAAGCCATTGCAAAAGTCGTCGAGCGGGAAAACCTGACCGAGGCCGAGATGATCGAAGTTATGGATCAGATCATGTCCGGAGAGGCGACTCCGGCCCAGACCGCCGCTTTCATTACCGCTCTTCGCATGAAGGGCGAGACAGTGGAAGAGATTACCGGAGCGGCACGGGTCATGCGGGACCGGGCAATTCCTGTCAGGGTTGGGAAAAACGTCCTTGATCTGGACC
>JAQUHM010000018.1 GCA_028683595.1 Geobacteraceae bacterium
ATCAAGGATTCTTTGAACCGCGCGTATCCTGATGGCTTCTCTGGCACTATGATTGAGTTTTCTACCGTCAAAGTTTTCCATAACGGCACTATAACATAATGTCTAGTAGTTTGTGAACTACTTAGTACCAGTAAGACTCCCTGTTGCCATAAACGACAACAAGTGCCGGCGCATAATAGAAAATATTATAGTCAGGATCCCTCATAAACTGCTCATATTGGTGCATATGAGGTGAATCGGTAAGATTGTCAAGCCAATCGGCTTTTGCCAGATCAGAATAATGTTTCATCAAAGCCTTGTCGGTAATAACAACAAACCTCCAAGGCTGATTATTTGAGCCATTGGGAACCCAAACCGCATTGTCTATAAGGCCGCGAAGAACCTCTTCGGAAATAGGTTCTTCGGTATAGGCCCGGCAACTTCTGCGACGTCTGATCATGGAACGAAAACTATTCACGTGCCCCGCTCCTTTACTCAGAAAATCTTATTTTTACTCCGGCAACTACACATAACAACCCTGCTGTAGGGGCGCTGCTTGACGCACCCCGATTGTGCGGAGAAAGTGTCTCCCCTACCTTGAGGTATTTAATTGCCAACGTAATAGCATTATGACCCGTATACATTACTCAAGGTATAGGTCAAACATCGTACACATTGCCATTGATACTGGCCCAGATGTTCAAAGCAAAACCACGATCCACATTTGGAGCATTTTTTATTAAGATAATAGTCAGTGTCTATTTCCTTATCGCAAGTAGCACACTTTTCCAAAGCCATGGTTATTCCTCCTGGTAAAATTGAATAGGGTATAGGATATCAAAAAAAACCCTCACAAATACTGTTTGGCTTAACACAGTATCAGTGCGGGTTTCGGTAAGTCCGCTGCTAGCGGATGACGAAGTGGGCGCTTGGTACAAATATTATTCTCTATTGTCACCAGACAATTGAAATAAGGTTATGTCAATGAAGATACTAATAAGACTCAAATAGTCATATCAGACCTTACTTTCATACTATTGTGACGAAACACTTATTTGTTCAGAAACAAATGTCTGCTATTTTAATGTTTCCGTTTTCTCAATATAGCTAATGCCGCCATCCTTAAAAGAAATGACAACTTTTCCAGAGAAACTTGCCGGAATAATATTCAACTCTGAGAGAGTGTCTGATATCCTTTTTTTCCAGACAGAATTCGGCACCCTGATATCTGTAACAACTTGCCTTCGCATGTCAACTCTCAATAGAATCAGAAATTCCTGAACGGAAGAAGTGGAAGCTACTTTTGCCATAAAAAATATTTAAATTAAACGCTTCAAAAAACAGCTGAACATTCGTAATTAAATGGAGTGAATCATAAAATTAGATACAGACTTTTACCCCATTTATGCTATAAAATTATATTTTTCGAGTCAGCGGTGGCGTATGACTCATCTCGTTATATATAATAATAAATAACGAAAATTTCAAGCATTTTTTATTTTCTCAAGTTTTCGCCTTCATTTCGGGCAGAAGAAACGTTGGCAGTATATATATGGTTAATTCTCTCTTTATTGCGGGAAGTTTTGCTTTGGCTATGGGAGAGACAATGCAGGCATCGCCAGATGCAGTAAACCAGAAAAACTCATTCAAACGTAGTATAAGCAGAATCTGGCAAACGGATACGCTTTAGGAAAGCTTTCCGGCAGAAATTAACGACAAGAATCAGCTGCAGATACTTTCATCGCAGACACTGGTGCCCCAACATGAAAATTGCATCTTTCGAATTTAATGTACGTGAACTCTCCGGTTCATTCGGCAACCTGGGCACTTTTTTGCCTTTGGCAGTCGGCTATTTCGCCGTTTGCGGACTCAACCCGGCCGGGCTCCTGGTAATGATGGGGCTCGCCAATATTTTTACTGGAATCTTTTACCGTCTCCCTATTCCAATCGAACCGATGAAAGTAATAGCTGCCGCGGCAATTGCTCAACAATGGAGCCCTTCCATGGTATATGCCTCGGGTTTTTCCATGGGGTGCATCTGGCTGCTCTTCGCCATCTCAGATATTGCATCCCGAGTATCCAGAATGACCCCGGCTGCAGTTGTCAGAGGAATCCAAGTCACACTCGGCATCCTCCTGGCAATTCAAGCATGCAAAATGCTCGCAACGTCGTGGCTCTTAAGCGGCATTGCCCTCCTGGCAGGTCTGGGGCTCCGGACCAGCCGCCGCCTTCCGGCAGCCGTTGTCCTCGTTCTGATTGGTATTGCTATCATGGCAACAAAGAATCAACTTGGAGATATCAGCAGTCCCAGCTTCACCCTTCCGCCACTCACCACATTCAGCCCCAAGGAGGTCTGGCAAACCCTTCTGCTTGCAGGTTTCGCCCAGATCCCACTCACGATTACCAACGCAACAATCGCCACCTCTTGTCTAATATCAGCATATTGGCCGAACAGAACTGTTTCCCCTCGAAGACTTTCCGTAAGCCAGGGGATTATGAATCTGATCCCGCCCTTCTTCGGCGGCATGCCCATGTGCCATGGTGCCGGCGGCTTGGCCGGGCAATACTATTTTGGAGCTCGAACAGGTGGAACCAATATCATAGAAGGAGTTGTGGAACTCTCTCTCGGGCTCTTCTTTGCAGCATCGGTTGCCGGACTTTTTTCCGCTTTCCCGAAACCGATTATTGGTGTCATGTTACTGTTGGTCGGCTTTGAACTCATTAAATTTGCCCGGGATGTACAAGGAAAAAGCAATATTCTGCCCCTGATCATGACCGTTGTTCTCTCGCTCGCATCAAATATGGCCGTTGGTTTTGTTGGCGGGATAATGACAAACGCACTACTTATAGACCGCCAACGCCAGATATGACTCTCCGCACTCCTGCAATTACGGCAATTCTGCTCGTTTAAAGTTGCAGTGGAGAAATCGTACCAGTAAACGCTTCTATCTGGCAAAACCATTGGGGATGCATTCTGTTATTGCGTTTAAAAATATGATACCCTGCACATTGTTGAAGAAATACTACATTCTTGGAAAATGCACTTATTACCAGGGAGGATTCTATGTTGAAAGATAAGAAGATCGGTTTTATTGGAGGCGGTAATATGGCTGAAGCCATCATCAAGGGGCTTCTAACCGGCGGGGTCCCCTCCTGCAATATCACAGCTGCAGAACCGATCGAACAAAGAAAATCATATCTATCGGATCACTACGGAATAGGAACCACGTGCAATAATAGCGACGCAGTCCTCTTTGGCGACATCGTCATCCTCGCGGTAAAACCACAGACCTGTCTGGAAGCATTGCGAACGTTGGAGAAAAAAGATACTAAAGGAAAGCTGTTTATTTCCATCATGGCAGGAGTACCCACAAAAACCATTGAGGCAGAACTCTCAGAGTCGGTCAGGGTAATCAGAGTAATGCCGAACACCCCGGCTCTCGTTCTCGAAGCAGCTTCGGCGATTTCCACCGGAGCAAATGCGACACAAGACGACTTATCGCTCGCCCTTGAAATATTCAAGCTTCTGGGAACAGCCGACTCTGTCCAGGAAAAGCTTCTTGACGCTGTTACCGGCCTTTCCGGAAGCGGACCGGCTTACGTGTTCACCTTTATAGAAGCCCTCTCCGACGCAGGAGTGAAAAACGGTCTTCCCCGCGATGTTGCAACCCGACTTGCTGCCCAGACTGTTTACGGCTCCGCGAAAATGGTGCTGGAAACTGGAGAGCATGCAGCTCAGCTCAAGGAAAAGGTCACTTCTCCGGGAGGAACAACTATTGCCGGTATGCATGTTCTTGAAAAGGAAGGTTTCCGCGGTATTGTGATGACGGCAGTAGATGCGGCGACCTCTCGGTCCACCGAACTGGGAAAAGAATAGAACCGAACGAGAATTGTCTCAGGTTTGGAGTTTCCGGTGAGGAACTAGAACATCATCCCATATTCACGCTCAAGGTACTGAAAGGCCCGTTTGACGCGGGTCTTCAGTGTTACCTCGTTGACGGGCTTGAAAATAAAATCGAAGAAACCTTTCTCAAACGCCTTGGCCTCTTCTTCCGTTTCAGAACTTTTGGTCACGAGGATAATTGGGATATGGCGTGTTTCCGGGACATTACGCAGGGCATCGAAAAGGCCGTAGGCATCCAACTTGGGAACAACCTTCTCTGTGATGATAACCTGGGGCATTTCTGAAATCACTGTTTTATAGGCATCCATGCCGTCTGTGGCAACCTTTACCCGATAGCCGTCCTTTGTCAGAAGATGGTTCCACATGGTTCCAAGCAAATTATCGTCCTCTACAATAAGGACAGTCTTCTCATGCTGGATTGAGAGATCTTTGCCCAGGTATTGTCGGCAGATGGCAGCGTTTATATCATTTTTAGTTGAGACAAAAGGAATGATTGTCAGGCCATGGTTGGCGGCAATATTCGAGACGATCCTGGTCTCGGTAGGATCCGCCATTGCCAGAGCAAGCTTGCCATCCTCGATCTTCAAGGGAAACAACATATTCTGCATGGCCACATCAACGGGGATCAAATCGAGGAGCTTACGGGCATAGGAATGGCGTGCAAAATTCCCGATCACACGGTAACCATATTGCTCAGCCAGCGCACTGGCCAACTCATCACCGGTAATTAGTTCCATCTCCTCAAGGAGAGCGCCCAATCTTTTATGCAGCCTTTTGGATCGAGCCAGTGTCCTCTCAAGAGTTTTAGTGGTAACAAGACCCTTCTCTACAAAAATTTCTCCCAGCAGTTTTCTTTTCACCATCATGACTCCCGGTAGCGGACTGATCTGCTGGTTAGCCAGCAGGCAACATTGTAGCTCGATTGATGAAACAAATCCAGACCGAATCAGCTAAAAGTAATCCGACACACCACGGCTGCCCGGAAAACAATCCGAAGAAACTTCCTTGTCCTAAATACTATGAGTGCTCAAAAGACAAAACACCCCCGGTGAGTTATTAGGGGGACAAGGGATCAGTCACCAGAATCAGGCTTATTGATTTTTTCATAGAGATCAATTTGCTCCTGAAGAGAAAGTTTCCGGCACGTGCGACCTTTCTGGCGAAGACACATCCCGCACCTGCTGTCGCTGCACCACTGGCAACAAAGGCAGTCGGGACATGGGTGTTTTTTGGGGACATCAGTCACGATCTAACCTGCCCATACCCAGAGAACCTCCGCCAGAAACCGCAACGCTCCGGCCTGAACCGTCAAGAACCTCGCGAACACAGACAAGCAGCGATCCAGGCGTTAAAGGCTTTGAAATAAGGGGGATATCCCCGGCAACAAAACCTTGCTTGTTAATGACATCGTAGGGATGGCCGCTCATAAACACAACCTTGATATCAGGTTTTATTCTTTTGGCATCTTCATAGACCTGTTTACCGTTTTTCTTCGGCATTATTACATCAAGAAGCAGCAGTTGAACAGTTTCAAGGTTTTCGCGAAATTTCTCAAGGGCATCTTCCCCATCCACAGCCTCAACCACCAGGTATCCGTACTTTGTTAGAATGTGCTTGGTCAGCATGCGAACGAATCTATCGTCTTCTGCAAGTAGAACTGTTTCCCGATTTCCCACAGGCAGCATTGTCGATTCCAGCCTCTTCCGCTCAACCACCGATTCTATCAGGGGTAGATAAATGGAAAATGTCGTTCCATGACCTGGTTCACTGTCAACTTCAATATAGCCCTTATGCTGCTTAATGATACCAAACGTCATGGAAAGACCAAGACCTGTCCCTTTGCCAACATCCTTGGTGGTGAAGAACGGATCAAAGATCCTTTCCTTAGTCGAGGGATCAATTCCTGTTCCGGAATCGGAAAGGACCAACTTTGCGTAATGCCCGGGACGAATCTCTCTGCGGCTTTCCTCAGGATTGTCGCCTACTGTCGCCAGCTCGGTTGCCAGACGCAGAACTCCACCATGAGGCATGGAATCCCGTGCGTTGGTTGCCAAGTTGATAAGCGTCTGCTCTACCTGCAGTTGATCTGCCATCACAACAAGCTCTTCCGGCGAAGTTAAGATCTGGAAGTCAATATTTTCACCAACGAGCCTCACAAGCAACGTAGTGATATTGCGGATAGTCTCATTGAGATCCAGCGGCGCCGGGTTGATAACCTGACTTCTGCTGAAGGCAAGAAGTCTGTGGGTCAAATCGGCAGCCCGCTCAACGCCAGCCACAATCTGTTCAACATAGTTACGGATATGACCTTTTTTCTTGATGCTGTCCCGCAAAAGGAGGGCATATCCTTCAATGGTTGAGAGGATATTATTAAAATCATGGGCAACCCCACCAGCCAGAGTCCCAATAGCCTCCATCTTGTGTGCCTGTCTCAATTGCTGTTCCAGGTTACCTTTTTCCGCATCCCTGTTCTGAAGCGATTCCGCCATGGTGTTGAACGCTGTAGCCAGCTTGCCGATTTCATCGTGTGTTTCAACGGGAACCTTCTCCAAAGGGGCACCACTCCCCATTGCCCGGACTCTCTCTGTCAATCTGTACAGAGGCTTTGTAACACCCTTTACGACAACAATAACGATACCGACAGAAATCACCAGAAAAATACACGCTATCAGGCTACTGTTGACAAGAATCTTCCTCAGGGCATCATTCAGTATTTTCTTGTCCAGCACAACCTGCACAAACCCGACGGTATGCTCCCTGTTCTCAAAAAAGTTATCGGAATAAAAGAGAGCTTCATCATCGGAATAGCGGGAACCCGCTCTGACCGGTGCCCAGACCTCAAGGGCATCAAACCCCCGATTGATGTACTGGGTACTGCCATATTTTCTGAGACGATTGTATAAATCCTGTCTTTCCTTGTTATTCAGAAAAGTGGTATCTTTCCATATTTCGACACCTCCCCTTCGCTTTTCTGCCAAGAGTTTCCCGTTGGAATTGAAAACCGAGACCTGTATCACTTCATTATTCAGCAGGACACCGTCAATGGGATCTCTCAGCAGGTCAGGATTCTCGGCAAAGACGCCAAGTCGCACTGTATAGGCCAATGATTTTGCAAGGACCTCGCCCTCACGAACCAACACATCTGTCAGTGACTTCATTTGGTTATGCACGAAAAAAGCGGTAAAGGAAACAGACAGGAAGAGTACCAGCAAAGTGATAACCAGGAAAATTTTTGCGGCAAAGGTTTCGCCCAGTTGTCTGAAGAAATGGAATGATTTCATTCTGCCATCACCTCAGGAACCTTGCCTTGCCGCGAAGGTCTTCGTTTATGGGCACCTTGAGTTTACTGGCAACTGACTCATTAATAATGAGATTAGCGGTATCAGCCTCAACCGGCGAAATTTCCGACACTTTCTTCCCCGAAAGAATCTTAACCGCAAGTTCCCCGGCCTGTCTTCCCATTTCGAAGGCATTGATATCCAGCGACATGAGCGCCCCAACTTCAAGATACTTGGTTGAGAAGGTACAGATGGGAATCTTGTTTTCCAGGGAGAAAAGCATCAGTAACTCGATCGTATCCGGCGTTACAACCGTTGTGTCGGGAATCATCCAGAATACGTCGATCGCTCCTTTCATGGAAGTAAGCGCGGCAGGAACAAACCGGGGATTGTTGACATCCTTCGCAAGAAGATCGATTTTGAACTCCTTCGAGACATTCAGGGCCCTTTTCACAAAGGATGCACTTTTTTTCGGATCATAGAGAAGCCCAACTCGTCGTGCCAAAGGAAGAACCCTGTGGATAGCTGCCAACTGCTTCTCAGGAGAGATGGCCATGCTGACTCCGGTGACGTTTCTTTCCTCATGTACCATAGCAGAAGGGTTCAGTACCATAAGATATACTATCGGCACTCCGGAAAAAATCTTTACTTTCTCCAGAGCGTCCATGCCGATCGCAAGTACGAGGTCCGGTTTGCTCCCGGAAAGATACTCGACTGCTCCGGTGCTGTTACGGAAAGTATAGTCAACCCCTCTGAACCTGTTGTTTACCTGTGATTTGAAACCGGAATATGCATCACTATACGGCTTGATATTATGGTTCTGGACGACGAGTATTTCCTGCGGGAAAGCCTCCGAGACATGAAAAAGGAGCAGGAGGATGAGTAGGAATGTAAGGAAAATTTTCTTGATCATGATTCAGTTCGTATGGACAAACAATAAATGCTTTGGTATGTTTCAATGGTTGCTATGCACTATGCGTAATGCAACCGAAAGAAGCTACGGATTTTACCGCAACAGCAGGACAGAAGAAATGGCGAAAAACTGAATCACTGACTCTGAAGGGGAGAGTACAAGCTTGTCAAATTACCCTGCTTTCATTATGCACAGTTATTCCCTAAAAACAAGCCTTCTGTTTCTCTGTTTTTACTTGGGGCTATCCTCTTTTCCACCCCCAGCCCAAGCACAGGTTGATGAAGAGATGCAGGTCCTCCAGCTCTTCTATCAGGACAATGACCTGGTTGTTTCATCCACAAGAACCGAGAAATCCATCTCCCAGGTCGCGGAAAATATTGCCATTGTCACGGCTGCTGATATAAAGGCAATGAATGCCCACACAGTTGCCGATGTACTGAACACCGTCACGGGAATTCACCTGACCAATTATACAGGCCCCTGGAGCGCTGCAAACGTCATGATCCAGGGATCCACCACCCGACACGTAACCCTCATCATTGACGGGGTGGTCCAGAACAATATCAGCGACAGCTTTCCCGATGTCGGCGGCATAAGGGTTCAGCAGATTGACCGTATCGAGATCATCAAAGGCCCGGCCTCTTCCTCCTGGGGCTCTTCCCTGGGTGGCGTCATCAATATCATCACAAAAATCCCCGATGATTCACGAAATTTCGGAGGAACCCTTTCTGCCTTGATTGGCAACCGGAACACCGGAGACTACCGGGGAGAAACATCGGGCACAATCGGCACTCTTGGATACTACCTGACCGGAGGCGGCCTTCTTTCCGATGGACTCCATCCACACAACATGCTGCAAAGCGGGAATCTCTATACAAAACTACAATGGCATCCCTCGGACGCCTCAACTCTGACCCTTACTCTCGACTACTCGAACGACTCCCGCGGCTTTGGCGAGTATCCCCTTTTTGGCGTTTCCTTTTTCAACCGGAACAACCGGTTCTCCTCGACCCTTTCCCTTTTGCAGAACCTGACCGATGACCTGAGCCTTGACCTGTCTTTCCGGACGCTGCAGACAAAGGCCGAGGTCAAAATGTCCCCCTATCTCAGCGATGAGGAACTACAGAATACCAAGGCTGATGATAGCACGTTCGGCGGCAGCACACGTCTCACCTGGGATCAGCAATGGCATACCCTGGTTTTCGGCAGCGACTTCGATTTCGGGAGGTCAGATTCCAATCTATATAATAGTGGCTCGCAACACCTCGACAAATGGGCCCTCTATATCAACGACACCATGAAGTTTGGCCGGTTTTCCCTGACCCCGGGGGTGCGCTACGATAACACCAGCACTAACGGTGATTTCTGGAGTCCGAGTCTTGGAGCCACCTGCACTATTGCCGACTCCACCGTCATCAGAGGGTACGTGGCACGGGGATTCAGCATTCCACCGATTGGATCAACGTTCGGGACCGGTTTCTACTCGCTGCCGAATCCCTCCCTGAAAATGGAGCAGGTCTGGTCTTTTACGGCCGGTTTCGAATCGGCTGCCCTCAAGTACCTCTGGCTGAAAACCTCCTATTTCCGCCATCAGGTCTCCGATGCCCTGACCTCGGTTTCCCTACCGGGTGGCTTCTTCATGGCAGTAAACGGAGGTAAGCAGCGGCGAGAAGGGGTCGAGGTGGAACTCAAGACCACACCGATATACAACTTTTCACTCACGGGTGGTTTCACCTTTGTAAATGCCAAGGATACAACCACCGGGGAAATTGTGAAAGGCGTGCCCCGCTACTCTTACGATATCGGGGTGCAGTATAACAACAGCCGCATCATCAAGGCACTCCTCAAGGGACGCTACGTCGATTGGAACGCTTATCCGGGAGATGAGGGCAAATACGACGCAATGATCTGGGATCTCAACCTTTCCAAGGAAATCACCCTCTCGGAAGCTGTTACCGCTGAGGTATTCTTTACTGCCCACAATCTCTTTAATGGCGCCCAGTACGCCTCTTCCTTCTATCAGAACCCGCGACGCTGGTTCGAGGGAGGACTCCGGTTCAACTTCTAAGAGGTTGCATAGCGTCCGGGAAGCGGAGATTCACTGTATGAAAATACTGCTTAGCTGTTTTTTCCCGACTCTGCTGATCGCCGCCTGCCACATCGGAACTCCGCTGCTCAGGAAGCTTCCACCAGACGCCGTGGTTCTTGCTTTCGGCGACAGCCTGACCTATGGAACAGGAGCGTCGCCCAGTCAGAGTTATCCGGCTGTCCTCCAAAAACTCATCTCCCGGACCGTTGTCAATGCGGGAATTCCGGGGGAGACCACCATAGAAGGTCTTGCCCGACTGCCGCGATTTCTCGACAGATACCACCCTGCACTGGTCCTGCTCTGCCTGGGGGCCAATGACATGCTTCAGGGACGTGACGAGGGCTCTGCCGCAGAAAACCTCAAAGAGATGATTCGCATGGCAGAAAAGCAGGGCGCTCAGGTAGTTCTGATCGGCGTTCCCAAACCGAATCTGCTCGCGTCCACACCTGAATTCTACCGCCAGATTGCTGACGAGTTCTCCTTACCCTGCATGGAAAACACGATGAGTGATGTCTTAAAAAATAATTCTCTCAAGTCAGACTTTATTCACCCGAATGCCAAGGGTTACCAGAAACTGGCAGAGGAGATTGCCATCTTCCTGAGAAAAAAGGGCGCCTTTTAAGAGGACTCGGACCGTTACGTCCATTCGCACCGTCCCCCTCACCCCCATGACGGAAACAAGCATGGAACTATCCTTCCACCCCAGCCTCTCACCTGATCAAGCAAATAGAAACCTTTCTACCCTGCTCGTTCGCGGGACAATCCAGAACTCTGCCTTGGACTCCGCAATCAAACGTCTTGATGAGCGGTTTCGGAGCTACTGCGCCCTCTATCCCCATGGTCTTTGGGCCCCCGGTCTTGTCGTAACAAGCGAGATGCGAGGAAGCACCGAACAGTATCTCCCCATGACCGAAATCCGGTCTGCTTTCAGCCGCTTTTTTCCCCTGGCGCTTCGCTACCCCTTGCAAGACGAGAATAATCCCTTTTCGACAGCTTCCAACTGGCTCGACCTGCTGCAGCGGTTCCGCCTCTCGAAGGAAGCGGTTAATCCCGCAGCTCTCCTCAGAAAATTAATTTTTGAGGAGTCCTTTCGAATCCGTTTCCTCTTCAGCTCATTACTCCCGAAACATCATGGCGGCAACTTTTCACGTTACCCAGAACAGATCAGCTTCCTTGAGGGCTGGATCACACAGAGAAGGGCTTTTCTGCCTCCGGAGACAGACACCCTCGATGCTGCCTGCGGAACCGGCGAGGGCACGTACGACGTTGCAGGATTGCTGTTGAAATGCGGCACCCCCTCCCGCGCACAACGGGTACATGGCTGCTCTCTCGAACCACTTGAAGTTTTCGCGGCAGCGCATGGCTGCTTTCCCCATGACCCGGGAAGGGAAGAGCGGTTCCACAGCATAACGGCACCGCTCTTCACAGCGCAGGCAACTTCCGGGATGCTTTTCTTTCAGGACAATATCATGCGTCAGCCTACACGGGAAGAGAAGCCCTATGACATCATCCTCTGTAATGGCCTGCTCGGAGGCCCGTTTCTTCATGGACCTGATATGCTTGAAAACGCAATAGCGGCCTTGACGAAACGACTTAAAGCTGGGGGGGTGCTCCTGACTGCGGACAGATTTCATGAGGGATGGAAGAAAGGCAGCCCGCCTGCACTGATCGAGGAGATCATGCAACATAGCGGCCTTGTGGTTCAGCGCGGAGATTTCGGCATCGCAGCAGAAAAAAAGTGAGCTGATCAGCCACGGGCTGTTTTGTTTGGGCAGGCCCCTTTGTCTGCCCAAATCAAGGGAACCACAGTACTTGCTACCCTACGAAGAGTCTTGGAACGGCGGAAAGCTACCGGACCAGGAGGCTTGAGCCTGTCATCTCTGCCGGTTTGGGGATACCGAGAATCTCGAGCACTGTGGGTGCGATATCCGCAAGCACTCCGGAACGCAGATGAAAGCCCTTTCCCGCATCGCCAACCAGAACCAGAGGAACCGGGTTACACGTATGAGCAGTGTGGGGATGTCCGTTTTCGTCAACCATTCTCTCAGCATTACCGTGATCAGCAGTAATGAGCAGACTTCCCCCCTGGGAAAGGACCTTGTCAACAACGACTCCCACACACTGGTCAACAGCACCGATGGCCTTGACAGCCGCATCCAGAAAACCCGTATGACCAACCATATCAGGGTTTGCAAAATTCAGAACAATGAAATCGAAACGCTTTTCATCCAACCGCCCGACCAGCTCTGCAGTTACCTGAAAAACACTCATTTCCGGTTTAAGATCGTAGGTGGCAACTTCTTTCGGGGAAGGAACAAGAACCCGCTCTTCACCTGGGAACGGAGTCTCATTCCCTCCGTTAAAGAAGAAGGTAACATGGGCATACTTTTCCGTTTCCGCTATCCGAAGCTGGTGGAGACCTGCCTTGCTGACCACTTCACCGAGAATATTTTTCAGCTCTTCCGGGGCAAAGGCTACCGGCAGACCAAAGGTCTCGTCATACTCCGTCATGCAGACAAAGGAAGAAAATTTCGGTCTGAATACCGGAGAAAATCCAGTAAAAACGGGATCCGTAAAAGCCCTGGTTATTTCGCGGGCCCGGTCGGACCGGAAATTAAAGAAGATAAAACCATCCCCGTCCCGAATCGTGCCAACGGGACCGTTCCGGTCGCAGACCACAGAAGGTATCACAAACTCGTCATTGATTTCCTGGTCGTAATTTTTTGCAAGGGCCTCGAGTGCGGATTCAGCGGTATTTCCCTCTCCGAGCGCCATCGCATTATACGCCATTTCGACCCGTTCCCAACGATTGTCCCTGTCCATGGCATAGTAGCGCCCCATGATGGTGGCGATCCTGCCGATCCCGATTTTCTGCATCTCTTCCTCGAGGGAAGAAATATATTCGAGAGCGCTCTTGGGAGGCGTATCACGTCCATCAAGGAAACAGTGGACAAACACCTCCTTGATTCCTTCCTGTCGGGCGAGTTGTAGAAGTGCATAGAGATGTGTGTTGTGGGAATGTACGCCTCCATCGGAAAGGAGGCCTGCAAGATGAAGCCTGCCTCCTGAGGTACGGGTTTTTGCCAGGCAGTCCAGTAACACGGGGTTCCGGAAAAAGGAACCATCGGTTATGGCCTTCGTGATGCGCGTCAGTTCCTGGTAAACAATACGGCCCGCCCCAATATTGAGATGCCCCACCTCGGAGTTTCCCATCTGTCCATCAGGAAGCCCGACCGCCATTCCCGAAGCCTGCAGCTCAGTATACGGATACTCCCGACAAAGCCTGCTCATTACCTGCGGATTTGCAAGGGCTATGGCATTGTTTTCTCGACGTGGGCTGAGACCCCACCCGTCAAGAATCATCAGAATCAGCGGTTTCGACATTGTTCCTCCAGGGAAATGGCAGTATCCAGAAACATCGACTGCACCACGGCGAAATGCAGGGGCCGACTACAGAAAAGTTTAGACGGGGAAAACCAGCGTTTCAAAGGGCTTTGCCGCATCAAGCTCGACACATGCTTTAATTGCAAAGGAATCCCACGTGCCGCAGGACGGGCAACAGGAAGCCCATTCGATCTGCTCGTGTCCGCAGACCCGGCAACCAAAAGGGATGCGATGGGTTTTCCCGATCCCAAGCGCTTTTCGATATTCTTTGGCAGCTTCATCAAGGTCATCGGTGCGCCGATAGGCCTCTGCCAGGAGGATGTGAAGACTGGGAAAATCGATTCCGCTCTCAACGATGGCTTTCAAGTGAATCAGCGCCTCATCTGCCATCAACATCCGGATGCAGAGCTTACCATAAAAAAAGCGGATAACCAGATCATGAGGATTATCGTGAATACTGCGCTTGTAAAAGTTCACCAGCGCCGCAATTATACCCGGCTCCTCCTGGCAAAAGTAAAGATCCTCCAGTTTTATGAGAAAGATCGGATGTCGCAGCTCCTGAAAAGCTTTTTTCAGAAGATTTGCAGCCTCTTCAACCTTTCCTTCCAGTTTGAGAGCTTCCGCGAGAGAAACGTTGGCAGGGATGAACGAAGGCTTTTCACCCACAATCTCCCTCAGTTCAGAGGTTGATTTTTCGGTTACGCCCAAGGCAAGAGACAACCGTGCGCACTCATAGCGGAGAAATAATAGCCGCTCACCTTCCGAAGCCTGTCTTTCAGGCGGCATCAGCTTCAGGTAGCTCTTCTGAATTTCAAGCGCTTCTCTCCAGGCTCCCTGGCGACGATACAGCTCTCGTAAACCGGCCATGGCACGGCGGTTCGAAGTATCCAGTGAAAGAATCCGGTGATAAAGATCCACGGCATGTTTGGTATCGCCCTTTACCTCTGAGACAGATGCAGTCCTGAAAAGCAGTTCGAGATTATTCTCATCCAATTCCCGTGCCTTGCCAAGGCATTTCAGTGTTTGGTCAACATTCCCTTCCTGTTCTGCCAATTCCGCCAGTGCAGTGTAGACAGGTGCGCTGAAAGGGTCTTTTTCCCGGGCTTTCTCCAGCAGGAATCTTGCTCTTTTAAAATCTCCTGCTCGAAGGGTCACGAGACCCTGTCTAAGGTTCTCTTCGGACTCCCTGATACCCCTGGTTCGACGTCCGATTCTCCAGTTCAGGAGTCGCAACTTGCCGAAACCTACAAGATTGGAGCAGACAACTATCAGGGCGCCGGAAAGAAAAGATACAATTACCAGAAGCGGAATGGTTGTCTCGAAAACACCGTTAGGAAGGGATATCGTGATATTTTCTTTGTTGAGGAAGGAAAAATAGAGATAGGCAGCGAACAGCAGGATAGACAGAAACAACGACTTCAGGAACATGGAATCACCTCGTCGAGAAGGATTGAGCGGGGCAAGCGCTCGAACGGTTTCAGAAGGAATCCGTCAGTGGTGATAGGGCTCTCGATTCAGGATGGTAAATCCCCGGTAAATCTGTTCCAAGAGAAAAACCCTCACCATCTGATGGGTGAACGTCATACGCGAAAGAGCAATCTTGGTATCTGCCCGTGAGCGGAACTCGTGAGAAAAACCATATGCCCCTCCTACGGCAAAGACCAGTTCGGGTACCGCAGCATCGCGGTTTCTGCCGAGGAAATCGGCGAATTCCGGAGAACTCATTGTTGCCCCCATTTCATCAAGAAGAACCAGACGACCGTTTTTCGGCAACAGCTTCGCCAGACGATCACATTCCCGCTCCCGCATGATTTCTTCTGCGGCACCCTTTTCATCCCTCGCCTCGCCGATTTCCAGGGGCATATAGCGCCTGATACGGGTGGAATATTCCTCGATCCCCTCCCGTACCCATTCCTGCTGGGTCTTACCAACCCAAAGGACTTTCAGCCTCACGCCCTATCCGTTTCCCACTGGTATTCCACAGGAATCTCAACCGGTGGAGCATTAGACCACAACTCATCCAGGTTGTAATAGCGGCGCTGGTCTTCCTTGAAAACATGGAGAATCACATCACCATAGTCGATCACGACCCAGTTTCCCTCTTTCAACCCTTCAATATCGAGGGGCTTACCGAGCTTCTTTAAGCCGCTCCGCACAGATTCGGCTATTGCCTGTGTCTGTTTGTCCGAAAGCCCCGTTGCCAGGACAAGATAGTCAGCTATGGTGGATATGCGTTGTATATCGAGAATCTTCACATCAAGGGCTTTTTTGTCAAGTGCGAGAGCGGCACACTGAATTGCCCTCTCCAATGATGTCAACTTTGATATCGTAGAACTACTCATAAAACCTCTGTTGTTTGATATATTGTTCGACCGTTGCCGGCAGAAGGTATTTGATTGATTTTCCCTGACGGATCAGAGAACGAATGGCAGTGGAGGAAATATCAAGCTGGGTCCCTTCGATACTGTAAACCGAATATCCGGAACGGTGGGAAAGCCTGTTCTGAGACTCATGATAACAGAACTCATGGGCTATATCAACCGGCAGAGCCTGGTTCAGGAAGAGGCGCGTTCCAGGCCTCGAGATAGTAACAATGTTGCAGCAGGAAAAAATCGCCGAGTAGTTCTTCCAGGACTTGAAGTCGGCGAAAGAGTCGCTGCCCATGATAAAAAACAACTCGTCCGTGGGATACTTTTCCCTGAAGACTCGCAAGGTATCAATGGAATACGATTTTCCCTCCCGCTGCCCTTCCAGATCCGAAACAGTGAAATGAGGGTTGCCCTGAACTGCCAAGCCCACCATTTTCAGCCTTTCGGCAAAGGAGAGATCATCGGCGAGCGGTTTATGGGGGGGGGTTGCCGCAGGAACAAAAATAACCTTCGACAGGGCAAACGTTTCCCTGATTTCCTCCACGATCCGTAGATGGGCAAAGTGAATCGGGTTAAAGGTGCCGCCAAAAATTCCAATCTTCATGGTGCCTCAAGGGATCTATCGTAACGTATCGAGAAATGATTCTTACTCGCGGATCTGCCCATCTCCATACACAATGAACTTTGTCGTTGTCAAATCTTCCAGCCCCATTGGGCCAAATGAATGGAGCTTGGTTGTCGAGATCCCGATCTCGGCACCCAGACCCAGCTGATTGCCATCCGAAAAACGGGTGGAGGCATTGACCATGACTACCCCGGAATTGACTTCACGGATGAATCTCTGGGCATTCGCATAGTCGGAGGTGATAATTGCCTCGGTATGGAGGGATCCGTAGGTATTGATGTGATCGATGGCATCATCAAAATCATCAACGACCCGAGCGGCCAGTATCAAGTCGAGGAATTCCTCGGCCCAGTCCTCCTCAGTTGCCACCTTCGCTTCTCCTGCAAATTGACGAAATGTCTCGTCACCTCGAATTTCGACCCCCAGTTTCGTGAGCGTTTCGAAAATTCGCGGGATGAAACGTTCCGCCAGATCCTTGTGAATCAAAAGCGTCTCCAGGGCATTGCAGACCCCCGGGCGCTGGGTCTTGGCATTGATGATGATCCGCTCGGCAACGTCAAAATCAGCCGAAGCGTCGAGAAAGACATGACACACACCCTTGTAATGCTTTATCACCGGAATCTTGGAATGTTCCACGACAAATCGGATGAGTCCTTCACCTCCCCTGGGAATAATGAGGTCGATGAATTCTTCCTGCTTGAGCATTTCCAGCACCCCTTCCCGGTCCACAAAAGGAACCACGGAAAGGGCCGCAGCAGGAATCCCGGAATTTTGCATCGTTTCCCGCAAGATCTCAGAGATAGCCACATTGGAATTAATGGCTTCGGAACCGCCGCGCAGGATCACGGCATTTCCGGCCTTGAGACACAATGCCGCGGCATCGGCCGTGACATTGGGACGTGCCTCGTAGATCATCCCGATCACGCCGAGGGGAATCCTCATTTTCCCGACCATGAGACCATTGGGACGTTTCCACATTTTGGTCACCTCGCCAACAGGGTCCGGCAGGTTTGCCACCTCGCGCAGCCCATCGGCCATGGCCTGTATACGGCTTTCGTCAAGCATCAACCGGTCGAGCATGGCAGCCGGAATACCCTTTTTCTCAGCTGCCGCGAGATCCCTGGCATTCTCCTCGACAAGATGGTCGCTATGCGCAATAAGCGCATCGGCCATATCCAGCAGAAGAGAGTTTTTCGCCGTGGAAGAAAGCTTCGCTATGGCACGTGAGGCATGGCGGGCATCAACCGCGATCGTCCGAATTTTCTCGGCTATGGTCATATTTTTCTCCTCAACAAAAAGTATCGCTGGTACCGGAAGCCGAACGAGGTCGCTCAGAGAATTACCAGATTATCCCGGTGAATGACCTCATCTCCGTACCGGTAGCCAAGGATCGTCTCAATTTCGCTGCTCTTGCGCCCAAGAATCTTCTCAACTTCCTGTCGTGAGTAATCTACAATTCCTCGTGCAAATTCCTTTTCGTCCAATCCGCAGACTCTAACGCAGGACCCCCGCTCAAAATCCCCTTCAACCCTGGCGACACCGGAGGGAAGAAGACTTTTGCCGTTGCGTGAAAGGGCAACAAGAGCTCCGGTGTCTACAAAGATCCGCCCCCGGGGGCGGAGGGTATAAGCAATCCAGTGCTTGCGGCGATTCAAGCTCTCACCGGCAGGCAGAAACAATGTCCCGACCTCTTCTCCGGCAAGTGCCCTGGCAAGCATTTCCGGTTTCCTACCGTTGATTATCAGGGTGGAAACACCATACCGACCGGCACGTTTAGCTGCGGAAATCTTCGTGATCATACCGCCTGTTCCGACAGAAGAACCGCTGCCGGCAGCCGCCTGCTCCACGGATCGTGTGATGGTACGCACCAGCGGAACCAGCTGTGCATCCGGATTGGTCCGTGGATCGGCATCATAATATCCATCAATATCGCTCAGAATAATGAGAAGATTTGCTTCCACTAGACTGGTTACAAGGGCAGAGAGATTGTCATTGTCTCCGAATTTAATCTCTTCCACCGCTACCGTATCATTCTCGTTGATAACCGGGACAACTCCATAGGCAAGGAGGGCGTCCAGGGTTGCACGGGCATTCAGAAAGCGGAGACGATTCACCAGGTCATCATTGGTAAGGAGTACCTGGGCAACCTTGAGATTCTGGTGGGAAAAGGCCTCCTCATATGCCTGAATCAGTTTCGACTGGCCAACAGCAGCAGTAGCCTGCTTCTGGGGTATGGTTTTGGGACGCTCCTGCAGTCCCAGAGCGCAAATCCCGGCGGCAATTGCCCCGGAAGAGACCACCACCACCTCGCAGCCTCTTGCGCGAAGCCTCGCTATGTCAAGGGCCAGGGAACCCAGGAAACCTGCATCAAGACCACCATTTTCGGCGGTGAGCACTCGGCTGCCAATTTTGATCACAATTCGTTTGATCTTTGCCAGAATTTCAGTACGCACTGAGAAGTCCACCTCTAGCGGGATACCAAGCGAGTAGAAACATCATTCAGAAATCAGAACAGAATCCACACGGGACGATGGAATACTATCATGACAGCTCTATCAAGGCAATCAATCAGCCCCATCGGATGATTCGCCCCAGAGACGGCCAGCGATTTCATCAAGAAGGGTGGGTATGCCTTCGCCGGTAACGGATGAAATAGGGAATAGCTTGATCCCTTTTGCGACAAAGTACGGAGCGATCTCATCGAGATTTTCACGCACATGAGGAAGATCAATCTTGTTTACCACGACAATCTGCGGTTTTTTCGCCAGTTCTTCATCAAACAGCAGGAGTTCGCGGTTCAGGGACTCATAGTCATGAATCGGGTCACGATCCGGCATGAGGGAGAGATCGATAATATGAAGAAGCAGACGATTCCTCTCCACGTGCTTGAGAAAGCGGTACCCGAGCCCGGCACCCTGGTGGGCGCCTTCGATAAGCCCGGGTATATCAGCAACCACAAAAGAACGGAAGTTTTTATAGTCGACAACCCCGAGATTCGGGGTAAGGGTAGTAAAAGGATAATCGGCTATCTTCGGGCGAGCCGCCGAGATTTTGGTAATAAATGAAGACTTGCCGACACTGGGAAAACCGAAGAGTCCCACATCAGCCAAAAGCTTCAGCTCGAGCCTGAGAGTCCGCTCCTCTCCCGGCTCTCCGGGCTGAGCGAATTTGGGAGCCTTGTTGGTGGAGGTGGCAAAACGAGCGTTTCCCTGCCCCCCCCGTCCACCGTGCAACAGGACGACTTTTTGACCCGGCTCCGTGAGATCCGCAAGAATCTCATCGGTTTCCGCATCTTTGACCACCGTTCCAGGCGGCACGGTAATACAGAGGTCATCTCCTTTTGCGCCATGGCGATCTTTTCCCATACCATGGGAACCGCGCTTCGCTTTCTGGTGAGGTCTTTGGCGTAGGTCAAGGAGCGTGGAAATATTACCAGAGACCTCGATAACCACATCACCGCCTTTGCCGCCATCACCACCGTTTGGCCCTCCGAACGGGATAAACTTTTCCCTCCGGAACGAGACACAGCCGGCCCCACCATGTCCTGCCTGGGCGTGAATTTTTACTTCATCGATAAACTGCATAGGTATCTACTCTCCTGGAAAGAGCAAAGCCTGAGGCAGAATAGCCTCAGGCTTCACGTATCACTTCATGGAGTGTGCTTCAGAAGTCACCGAACACGGACCAAGTCCGCGCACATCCTGATGATTGCGTCTGTTACACAGGGTACACGGAAACCTTTTTCCGGTCCCTGCCCATGCGTTCAAATTTCACAATCCCATCAATCAGGGCGAAAAGGGTATAATCCTTACCGCACCCAACATTATTGCCCGGGTGTATGCTGGTGCCGTGTTGACGATAAAGAATGTTTCCTGCCTTCACCGTTTCGCCACCATATTTTTTGCATCCAAGTCGCTGGCCTGCTGAGTCGCGGCCGTTCCTGGTACTACCGCCTGCTTTCTTATGAGCCATTTTGTAACCCTCCCAGTTACCAGGGAAAAACCCTTACGCGTTAATCTTCTCTATCTTTAAAACGGTTCTCAGTTGGCGGTGTCCGTTGAGCTTCCTGGAGTTTTTTCGCCGCTTGGCTTTAAAGACAAGAACCTTCTTGTCTTTCCCCTGTTCAATGATCTTGCCGATCACAGAGGCACTGGGCACTAAAGGTGTTCCGATTGTAACCTTTTCGCCGCCAACCATCAGGACTTCAGTGAGCTCGACGGTATCACCGACCGCGCCCTCCAGTTTTTCGACCTTCAGCAGGTCGCCTTCGGAAACTTTATATTGTTTCCCTCCGGTTTTAACAACTGCGTACATGTACTTCACCACCTTTACATTCTATTTGACATGAGCATCTCAAAATAAAAAATAAAACGCATTGTGTCAAGGTTTTTCTGTTGACCAGAAAAAGACTCCCCTCCCGAGGGAGAAGGAGATCACCCCTTTATTCCGTGCGAAGTATGACTTCATGCGCAGCCTTTTCAGCCCGCTGACGGGCTTCATCGGTGTCACATCCAAGAGAAAGCGCAACCCCCATCCTTCTCCCAGGCCTTGTGTCCGGTTTGCCGAACAGGCGCAGCTTCGTCTCAGGGACGGAGAAAGCCTCGGCCAGACCGTCAAATGAAACTGCTTCTGATTCGCGATCAGCCAGAATGACATGAGAGGCTGCAGGGCCCAGACTTTCGATCTCAGGAACTGGAAGTCCAAGGATCGCCCGCACGTGAAGTTCAAACTCGGAAAGGTTCTGTGAAATCATGGTCACCATACCCGTATCATGGGGACGAGGAGAAACCTCGCTGAAAAACACCTGGCTACCCTTGATAAAAAGCTCAACTCCGAAAATCCCGTAACCGCCAAGGGCGTCGGTAACAGCCTTTGCCTGCCGCTGAGATTCCTTCAGAGCCTCCGCTGTCATCGCCATCGGCTGCCACGACTCATGGTAATCACCCTGGATCTGGACATGGCCGATAGGCGGGCAAAAGCGTGTTCCGCCCGCATAGCGCACTGTCAGTAGGGTAATCTCGTAGTCAAAGGGAATAAACTCTTCGATAATAACCTTATCAGCCGCACCACGAGTTCCTTTCATAGCATACTGCCAGGACTTCTCGATATCGGCCTCCTCACGGACAACACTCTGGCCCTTGCCGGAAGAACTCATGGTAGGCTTTACCACACACGGGAGCCCGATTTCCCGGATGCCCTTTCTGAACTCTTCAAGATCGGACGCAAAACGGTATCCCGCTGTGGGAAGTGCCAGTTCTTCCGCCGCCAGCCTCCGGATACCTTCCCGGTTCATGGTCAGATTGGTTGCACGTGCCGTAGGAATAACCGTATAGCCTTCCTGCTCCAGTTCCAGAAGCGTACCGGTATTTATCGCCTCGATCTCAGGAACAATGTAGCGGGGGCGCTCCCGACGAATCAATTCCTTCAACGCGTCTCCGTCCAGCATATTGATGACATGGCTTCGATGAGCCACTTGCATGGCAGGAGCATTGGGATAACGATCAACGGCAATGACTTCAATGCCAAGCCGCTGCGCCTCGATTACCACCTCTTTCCCCAACTCACCCGAACCCAGAATCAAAAGTCGATCGGCATTTTTGCCTAACGGTGTTCCTATCATTTCTACCCCCTCTTAACAAGAAAACTAATTGATCGCAATCTCAAACTGCTCCTGATGAAAACCCGGTTTCGCCCGGACAATTATCCTCTTTTTGAAGCATTTCTCAAGGTCCTCCAACCCCCTCCGCTCCTCATCGTAGAGAAGATCAGCAACTTGCGGATGAACCGTCAGCATGACCTTGGAACCGTGGATATCGAGCATCTCCCGGCGCAGTTCCCGGAAAATCTCCTGACACACGGAGGTCTTTGATTTGATGTAACCAAGCCCCTCGCAATAAGGGCAAGGTTCGCACATGAGTCTTCCGATACTTTCACGCACACGCTTCCGGGTCATCTCCACAAGTCCAAGTTCCGACATCTTGAGGATGTTGGTTTTCGACTTGTCTGCTTTCAAGGCTTCTTCAAGGGCAGTAAAGACCTTTTCGCGGTTTACTTCCTTTTCCATATCGATAAAATCAATGATAATAATTCCGCCGATATTGCGCAGACGCAACTGGTAGGCAATCTCCTTCACCGCCTCCAGATTTGTCTTCAGAATGGTGTCTTCCAGGTTGTGCTTTCCCACATAACGGCCGGTGTTTACGTCAATTGCCGTCAATGCCTCGGTCTGTTCGATAATAATATAACCACCCGACTTGAGCCAGACCTTCCGCCCCAACGCCCGACTGATCTCCACCTCAAGACCGAAATGGTCGAAAATAGGTTCATTTTCGTCATATAACTCAATGGAGTATTTGCTTTTCGGCATAAATGTGGACAGAAACTGTACAACCTTGTCATA
>JAQUHM010000274.1 GCA_028683595.1 Geobacteraceae bacterium
GCAGTGGCTGCCATAAGCTTGGAACCTATGACACATCCGGTTCAGCTCCCAATCTTTCAGGAGCGTCTTCACTTGTCAGTGGTAAACTGTCGGGAGGGCATATGGGGATCAATCTTTCCGCAGCAGAAATTGCGGATCTGAAGAACTTTATTAGCCAGAACTAGTTCGAGGATCTGTTCTTATTCTGATAGTAGTGCTCTTCATGTTTTCATGAATCGGGTGCTGAGGGTAACCGGACCAGTAACTCTAGAATCCCTATCCGGAGCAGGTGTCTCTAACCTGTTCCGGGTGCTTTCTTCTTCTTGAAGGAGGGGGTGTACAACCTGATCTGCTTCAAAAAGGGTCTGCGTTTCGCAGGCCCTTTTCCATTATATTTACGTGAAAGGACATTGTTTTTCCGGTAATGCTTATGGTACTGTATGCATTTTCAGGGATTAAAGGACCTTTTCCGAAAGAACCGGGGATGTTGAAGTTTTTTCCCCTGCCAAATATACCGTGGAGGATTATTATGCCGGAATCTTTTAAACCTCTTTCGCTGCTGGTAACGGGTGGGGCCGGTTTTATCGGCTCGAATTTCATTCACCATGTTCTGCAAGCCAATTCCGGTTGTCGGGTAATAAACCTGGACCTGCTTACCTATGCGGGAAATCTGGAAAACCTGAAGGGTGTCGAGGCTGATCCCCGCTACGAGTTCGTGAGAGGCGATATCTGTGATGCGGAACTCGTCTCTGCGATTCTTTCCCGGGAGAAGATCAACGCGGTTGTCCATTTTGCTGCTGAATCGCACGTGGATCGCTCCATCACTGGCCCGGAGGTTTTTGTTCGGACCAATGTTCTTGGTACCCAGGTTCTGCTTGAGGAGAGTCGCAGGCATTGGGCCTCGGGATCTGTTGCCGGTTTTCGCTTCCTGCAGGTCTCAACGGATGAAGTCTACGGGAGCCTCGGTTCCACCGGGCTTTTTACCGAGACAACTCCACTTGCTGCCAACTCACCGTATTCCGCAAGCAAGGCGGGAGCCGACCTCCTGGTGAGGGCCTACCAAGAGACATACGGTTTTCCCACGTTGAATACCCGCTGCTCCAACAACTACGGACCCTACCAGTTCCCGGAAAAGTTGATTCCCCTCATGATTCATAATATTATTGCTGAGAAGCCCCTTCCGGTGTATGGCGATGGTCTGAATGTCCGCGACTGGCTCCATGTCAAGGACCATTCCCGGGCAGTGGAATCAGTTTTGAAAAAAGGCATGCCGGGCGGAGTCTATAATGTGGGTGGCAACAACGAGTGGCGCAATATCGATATCGTTAACCTGGTCTGCGATATCCTTGACGGAAAGCTTGGTCGTACCCCGGGCAGCAACAGGAAGCTGATTACCTTTGTGAAGGATCGTCCGGGCCATGATCGGCGCTATGCCATCGATGCTTCCAAGATGCGGAGCGAGCTTGGATGGGAGCCTTCCTATACCTTTGAAAAGGGAATTGACGAGACGATCAGCTGGTACCTGGACAATCAGGAGTGGGTCAGGGAAGTGACTTCAGGGGCCTATCGTGACTACTATGAAAAAATGTACGGGGGTCGCTGATGATTGTTGTAGTCGGCGCCCGAGGTATGCTCGGTCACGATCTTCTGGAACTCTTCGGCAGCAGTGCGCGTGGCGTGTACCATGACGAGATGGAAATCATCTCACCTGTTTCCGTAGAAAAAGTTCTGAAGAATCTCCGTCCGAAGGTCGTGATCAATGCGATCGCCTATACCGATGTTGACGGGTGTGAGACCAACCAGGTCCGGGCGTTTCAGGTGAACGGCGATGGTGTTCTGAATCTTGCCCGGGTCACGGCAGAGATCGGTGCCAAGCTGGTCCAGGTAAGCACTGATTATGTTTTTGACGGAAGCAAGGGCAAGCCTTGGCTCGAGGATGATCTGGTAAACCCATTGAGCACCTATGGTCGCTCAAAGCTTGCCGGCGAGGAAAATGCCCGTTTCAACCCTGATCACCTGATTGTCCGGACACAGTGGTTGTATGGTCTCCACGGCAAGAACTTTGTTGAGACCATGCTCCGGCTCGGAAAGGAAAAGGAAGAGATCGGCGTTGTGCACGACCAGATCGGTTCACCCACCTGGACAGTAGATCTTTCCCGAGCCATCCATTCCTTGATTGCTGCTGACTGCCGTGGCACCTATCATGCTGCCAATGTCGGATCTTGTTCCTGGTGCGAGTTTGCCTCAGCCATTTTTGAAGAAGCCGGGTTGAAGACGATAGTCAAACCCATCACTACCGGCGAGCTTGGCAGGCCAGCCCCGCGTCCGCTCTATTCGGTTCTCGGATGCGGGAAACTGCAGAGGGATACCGGTTTTGAACCGGAAGGCTGGCGCGAGGCGCTGAAAAAATATCTGAAAGCAAGGAGACAGAGAAATGGAGCGGGGTGAACGACCTTGGGGGACCTACACGGTCCTGGATGAAAACAAGAGCTACAAAATAAAGAGGATAGAAGTCCTTCCGGGTCATCGGCTTTCCCTGCAGATGCACCATCACCGAAGCGAACACTGGATAGTTGTTTCCGGTACTGCCAAGGTTACTTGTGGTGAGAAGGAGTCGATCGTGAATGTGAACGAGTCTACTTTTATCCCGATGGGGAACCTTCATCGCCTGGAAAACCCCGGCATTATCCCCCTGACAATCATTGAGGTTCAGAGCGGCGAGTATTTGGGCGAGGATGATATCGTTCGCTTCCATGACGACTATCAGCGGGTGCAAGGTAACGAGACTACCGAGAGCTAAGGACAGGCATAATCATGAGGCAAAAGATCAATATGCTCAGGGAATTTTCCGTGCCCCTGGTAGCCGGCGTGCTGACGGCGGTACTTTGGGCGAATCTTGATCCTGCAGGCTATTCCCATTTCAACCATGAGCATTTCATCGGGCCCTTCAATTTTCACTTTGTTGCCAACGAACTGTTTATGGCACTATTCTTCGGCATTGCTGCCGTGGAGATCACTCAGAGCTGCCTTCCCGGTGGCGATCTGAATCCGCTGAAGAAGGCACTAAATCCTCTCTTTGCAACCGTCGGCGGGGTTGTCGGTCCGGTGGTGGTCTATTTTCTCCTGAATAGTATAGTTGGTTCACCTGCCCTTGTAAACGGCTGGGGGATTCCGACTGCCACGGATATTGCATTTGCCTGGCTGGCTGCCCGCCTTATTTTCGGGAAAAGTCACCCGGTGATATCGTTTCTTTTGCTGCTGGCCATTGTCGATGATGCTATCGGCCTTGTCATAATTGCAATATTTTATCCGGACCCTTCCGCTCCGACGGAACCTCTCTGGCTGTTCCTCATCGTGGCCGGAATGTTTGCGGCTTACCTGCTCCGGTCACGCAAGACGAAGAGCTACTGGCCGTACCTGTTGCTGGGCGGTGTCCCAAGCTGGATAGGTCTCCACGAGGCCCATCTCCATCCGGCTCTTGCACTGGTGTTCATTGTTCCCTTCCTGCCTCACCCCCCTCGGGAAACCAAACATCTCTTCGAGGAGGATCCAAGCGATCTTTCCACCTTGTCCAGTTTCGAGCATGAATGGAAAATCATTGTTGATTTCGGCTTATTCATGTTCGGGCTCGCAAATGCCGGGGTTCCGATTTCGGAATTAGGGTCGGCAACCTGGATCGTGTTCGGGGCACTCATTTTCGGCAAAACAGTGGGGATCTTTTTCCTGGGGTTCCTAGCGCAGTTGTTCGGTTTTCCTCTGCCGGAGGGTATGAGGCGTCGTGATCTTCTGGTGGCGGGCGTTATTGCGGGGATAGGCTTTACGGTTGCATTATTTGTCGCGGGTGAGGCCTTTACCTCTCCTGTCCTTCAGGGGGCCGCAAAGATGGGTGCCATGCTGAGTATCCTTGCCCTTCCACTCGCCGCGATTCTTGCGCGATTGATTGGCGTAAGGAAATGCGGATGATCTTTTCACGCAATGTCTGGTCACCGAGGTTCAGATAATACGGGTTTTATTCTGATGGGGAGGATTGCCATGGTACGGACTATTGTGACATGGAATGTTCGTCATCGAACGTCATTTGTGGGAATGCGTTGTGGCTGTCTGTTTTGTTTGAGAGCTTTTTTTCTTTGTGTACTTCTTTTTGGTTCTGGTTTTCTTTTTGGAATATTTCTTCTTTGATGTAGACTTTTTCTTTGTGTACTTCTTTTTGGTTCTGGTTTTCTTTTTAGAATATTTCTTCTTTGATGTAGACCTCTTCTTTGTGTATTTTCTTTTCGAAGATCGTTTCTTCTTTTTCACGATGACCTTGGGCCGGAGTTCTTCGTGGAGGTTTTTCAGCAGCAGCGTCGTTTCTGTCAACGAGGGATCGGCTTTTTTTGCTGCCAGCAGCATCTCCTTTGCCTCATTGAGCCTCCCTGTTTTCAGGTAGAGACGTCCCAGCGCGTTCAGTGATTTTGCATAATCGCTCTTCTTTTCAATCGCCTTCTGATACTCTGCGGCAGCCTCATCATATTTTTTCGTATATTCATAGACAATTCCGAGCTTGTAGTGGCTGACGGGGTCATCCGGATGGCGGTTGGTACCCTCCTTGAGGAAAGCGATGAGATCTTGGTACCTTTTCTTTTTGAGGTAGATGGCTATCAGTGAGTTACGAGCCGCATCATTTTCCGCGTCGATAGCAAGAGTTCCCCGGTAAACCCCTGCCGCGTCATCAAGCAATCCCCGCTTCCGGTACAGAAGGGCAAGATGTTGCCTGATAGAGAGGTTCTTCGGGGCAAGTTTTGCGATCTTCCGGTATTCCGCAGTTGCCTCGCGGTAGTTTCCGTCTAATTCGAAGGCGTGTGCAAGGTGATGGTGCACAACCGGATTGTTTTCCTGGTAACGGAGAATTTTCTGGTACTGCTCAATGGCCTGCGGAATTTTCCCTTCCAGGAGATAGATAGCTGCCAATCTATTCCGGGCATCTATGTTTGCCGGTGTCAGGAAAAGAACCTGTCGATATTCCCGGGCCGCTTCGTCGATCTTTCCGTTGCCTTCGAGAACAACCGCATGATAGTAGCGCTGTACCGGTTCCTCTAACTGCCCTGCTGCTGGCCAGGTACCTGTAGTACTGTCAGGATATTCAACAGCACGGGCCTCATGTGCGGCGAAAGCCAGCCAGAGGCACAAAAAAAGCTTTATAGCAAAAGAGAAATGGTTTTTTTTCATACGGACACTTCCAATGTTTGACCGGCTAAGAGCCGGGAAAAAGGCATATAGTCATAAAGAACCGGCATGCGAATCCGTTGATCCATAGACGAACGATTGGTCGCCTCAACGGACTTGGCGGCAGATGGTATATGATCAAAAAAAGGGTTCGTCACAGTAATCAGTAAGTAATTTTGTTCTTTAACAATTGAAAAGCATGAGTTCCATCAGGTAGTTATGGAAGCGCGACCAACCATTCTATCTGAGAGAGGAACCCATGCTTATCAAACA
>JAQUHM010000275.1 GCA_028683595.1 Geobacteraceae bacterium
GCTCGTAATCTTCTCCAGCGCGAGAAAACCAAAATGAGTATCAAGCAAAAACAATTCAGAGCAGCCTGCGACAACATTTTCCTTGCCAACGTGCTGGCGGGCTAGGATTTTCGTGCGCTTGCCCTGACACGCATCCTAAGCTCGTAGGACGTATTATCGAGCATTGCTTCGCGGCTGAAGCCAAGGAAGTCACGGTTTTTGATCACACCTGTGATAACTGGCGTCGATGCTATACCAACAGCGGCATTGAAGAGGCTGTCAAAAAAGCCGGTGGCAAAATGGTCTCCGCTGACAGCGAGGGATATTACCAGAGGGTTTCGCTCCCCATGGGAAAACGGCTTACTGAAACCATGGTGCACGAGGCTCTGTTAAACGCCGATGTCTTCATCAATGTACCGGTGTTGAAGCACCACAGTTCCGCCATGGTCACCATCGGCATGAAAAATTTAATGGGCGTGGTCTGGGATCGCGGGTACTGGCACAGAAACGACCTTCACCAGTGTATTGCGGATTTCGCCTCCTTCCGCAAGCCCGATCTTACCGTGGTGGACGCCTACAACGTTATGAAACGAAACGGCCCTCGGGGAGTATCCGTAAACGATGTGGTTGCCATGAAAGCGCAAATTGTATCGAAGGATCCCGTGGCCGCAGATTCAGCCGCCGCCAAATTATTTGGTGTAGATCCTGCCGACATCCGCCATATTCAAATCGCCGCGGAGATGAATCTGGGGCGAATGAACCTGCAGGATTTATCGATTAACCGCATCAAGCTTTGACACGATGCTGCTTCGCTCTCTAAAACCGCTGCGCGTTGCCATCGCTGCATGTTTCTTTATATCAACCTCGTTTCTCTTTCTTGATTTCAGGGAGATCGGGGCACATATCATCGCAGAGAAGGTGCTGTTTCTGCAATTTGTGCCGTCAATACTCAACTTTCTCCACCATGCGGTCCTTGGATCGGCAGGATTCATCGTCGTCCTGGGTATGACCTTGCTCTTCGGTCGCGTATACTGCTCCACCATATGTCCCCTGGGAACGGCACAAGATATCATCGCCCGTCTCTCACGGAAGAGACGCTTCAACTGTGAAAAAAAGCCAAAGGGGGCCGGACATCGCTTCTCCATGCCCCATACCAGGCTCCGGTATACCATTCTTTCCCTGACCGCCCTTCTCCTGTTGGGAGGAAACGGCCTTTTGCTCAACCTTTTCGATCCCTTCAGCAGTTTCGGCCGGATTGTTTCGAATCTTGTTCGCCCCCTTGTCCTCTCCATCAATAACCTGGGCGCGGTACTGGCAGAGTATGTGGGGAGCCATGCGCTCTATCGGGTGCAATGGCCGGCAATCGCTCCGCTTTCCGTGGGTGTCTCACTGACCGTTCTGATCGTGGTGGGATGGCTAAATGCAAGGCATGGTCGCCTCTACTGCAATACGCTTTGTCCCGTGGGGACCCTGCTGGGACTACTCTCGAAATGCTCGCTGTTCCGCATCCGTTTCACCTTAGATACATGCATCGGTTGCGGCTTGTGCGAGAGCGTCTGCAAGGCTGCCTGTATCGATATCAACAAACAGGAGATCGATGTTACCCGTTGTGTAGGCTGCATCAATTGCCTGAACGTCTGCCCGGTCAATGCCTTACGCATAGGCAGGGCTCCACAAAGGCAGGCTTCCCTAACCCGGCAGAAACCTGGACGGAGAACATTCATCGTCAGCCTGGTCGCGGCAGGGATGAGCATGCTCACCAGCAGAACGGAAGCTGAGCCGCAAAAAGTGGACACTCTGCAAAGCAGGCCGACAACGATTCCCGAAAAAAAGACCGGCCCGGTCGCCCCTCCAGGCTCAGCAAGCATCGCGCACTTTACATCTCTTTGCACGGCATGCCACCTGTGCGTATCCGCCTGCCCGTCCCGGGTGCTGGTCCCCTCATTTCTGGCATACGGACTCTCCGGAATAATGCAACCGCAACTGGATTTCCAGGCAAGCCACTGCAATTTTGACTGTACCATTTGTGGGCAGGTCTGCCCTAGCGGGGCCATTCTACCTCTTGTAAAGGAGAGTAAAAAACGAACCCAGGTCGGCGTGGCCAAGTTTATCAAGGAAAACTGCGTGGTGTATACGGCCAATACCAACTGTGGCGCCTGCTCCGAGCATTGCCCGACCAAGGCGGTGCACATGGTGCCCTATGTGAATGGGGCCGGTAAAAAGCTCGTTATTCCTGAAGTCAATGGAGCTGTTTGCGTTGGCTGCGGCGGATGTGAGCATGCCTGTCCGACAAGACCGTACAAGGCCATCTATGTCGATGGGAATCCGGTCCACAAACTTGCCCAAAAGCCGGTGGAAACACCCTTGAACCAACAGCCGGAAACAAGCGAAGATTTCCCTTTCTGATTCGGCACCTGGATCTTTAAGCATGCACCAGTGTGTCAGCTTGGGGCAAAGCGCCAGGATCTCGATTCAGACACTGCCAGTGGACCGTACCGACCCTGCCAGCCACCGGCGCGGAGATGAATTGCGGGGCAGTTATCACGAATGAAGAAACCTCGGAAAAATCCTTAATCCAGACCGCCTGCCTCTCCCCGTACGCGGCTGTTGTCGATCCGGAACTAACGCTCACTGTTCCCAGAGATCAGACCGCCTACGGCGTCATCCATGCATCGGGTCTCTCCCCAATCCAGACGTCACCGGAAAAAAAATTACAGGTCGATTTGTACGGGACTTCAGCCGGTCCGGGCGGTCCGGGATACCGTCGCATGCTTGAATTGTCCACGTTTGGACGTATTGGTACGCCGGAGGAGGGTCGGAACGTTGCCGACCTGGTTATTATGGGCCCTGATGGGGACCTCATTACCGGAAGCGATTTCCTGATGGACGGAGGAGGGAGCACCGCCTCCTACTTCTATGGAGAACTCGCATCTCAATGATGCCAGAATGCTGTCCTGGATTGGCGTCGATGATCAGTTCAAATCCTGATTCCGTGGTAAGAAAACACTGAAGATAGAGCCTTTACCTGGTTGGCTGGTGGCACTGATGAATCCATTATTCTGCCTAACGATACCGTAGACTGCAGCCAAATCTAAACCGGTCCCTTGCCCGGTTTTTTTTGACGTATAAAAGGGTTCGAATATGTTTTTCAGCAATTCTTTATCCATACCGCAACCGTTATCGCTGACAATGATGGCCACGTATTCACCTAGTATCGAACCCGGATGGCGAATACAGAATTCAGCATCAGAGAAGATGTTTTTGGTCTCGACGTTTATCTCGCCTGCATTTGCAATAGCATCACGGGCATTGCCGCAAAAAACGGTCAAAATCTGGTTAAGCTGGGAAGGATCTATCTTGACCGGCCATAAATCAGCAGCCAATGTCAACGAGAAAATAATATTTTCGCCGACAATCTGCCGGATCGTCAAAAGTATCCCTTCTATAAATAAATTGAGATCAAGAACTATCGGTATAGCCATTTGCAGAGAAGCAAAGGCGGTCAGTTGGCTAGCCAATTCGGCTGCACGGTCGGTGGCAATGCGGATCTCCGCCAACTTCGAAAAAACCGGCTGACGGGGATCTACTTCATCCTGGACAAGTTCCGTATACCCCAGAATTATTGCAAGCAAGTTATTGAAATAATGGGACACCCCACCTGCCAGGCGCCCCACCGATTCCATTTTCTGGGCTTGGACCAACTGCGCCTGCAGTTCCTTGCATTTCTCCTCCTCCTGCTTTTGCTGGGTAATATCGCTCATGACCACTCGGCAAAGCGGTGTCCTTCTTTCATCCTCATCATGGGTCACCGTGGCTTCCAACCGCGCCCAGGATGGTGGGCTAAGTGTTTGCGACAGACGCAATTCACACACCTGCGACTCCTCTGTCTCAAGGAGTTGCTTGCGCATCCGGTAATACACATCCTGATCATCAATCAGGATATATCGGCTCATTGGCTGCCCGACCATCGATGACCTGGGCACTCCCAGCAGGTTAGCTGCCGTAAGATTTGCTTCCAGGATCAAATTTTTTTCGGAAACGGTACAGTACCCTACAGGCGCAAGATCGTAGAGATCAAAATATCGAGCTCTCGCCAAATCGAGCTCGACCTGAGTCCGCAGCAGCTCCTCATTCTGCATCTCAAGCTCAATCTGGTGCACCTGCAATTCGTGGAGTATCTGCAAAGCTCTCTCAGAAGAGCACTCCTCGTATTCTCCTGACCAGGGAGAGACCGTGCCCAAAACCTTGGCCTCTGCTCGTTGGCGCAAATCATGACCACCATCGTTCACCATATCTTTGCGGCGCATCTCAATTTTCCCAAAATTTCAAAATGATATCTCTCCATTATTGGTATCGGCTTGATCTTGAGGGCGGCTGCCAACACTGACCTCTATTGCCAGCAGAATCAACTCTGATTCGCCTAATTCTTCAAAGAGTCGACGAGCATTGAGCCGAAGAGTACGCCAGCCGATCGATTCGAACTCATGCGTTACTTCAAAATCATTAAATTCAATATTTCGTGCCAAAATATCTTCAAGCAAGGTACGCAGCTCGGGGATATCCCATTGGCCATTACCCAAACCATACAGCACTTTTCCCAAAGTAATTTCAGGAGAAACGTTAAAGATGTTGTAGAAAGCACGATTTGCCGAAACCACGCGCAGTCCTGCATCAAGTACGATTAACGGTTCACGCACTGTGGCAACAACAGCCTCGGCCAGACGGGCCTGAGCAGTGGTCAATGCCATCCTTACCTGTTTACTCTCGGTAATATCGGTAAAGGTGATCACCGCTCCCTCAATCACATTCTCCAGCGTCCGGTAGGGCAGGATACGCATCGCATACCACAGGCCCGTCCTGGAATGCACTTCCACCTCTTTGGGCACCAGGGTGTCGAGTACGGCCTGGGTATCTGCCAACAACGTATCATAGCCCTCCAGGTTGGAAACGATATGCCCGACGGGGCGCCCAATGTCGCTTTTGATTAAATTAATTATGTTGGTTGCTGCGGGGGTGAAACGCAAAATGCATAACCCATGGTCGACAAAAACGGTTCCAATGCCGGTACCGGCAAGCAGGTTGTTCATGTCGTTGTTGGCACGCGTCAGGTCAATCACCTTATTCTGCAGTTCGGAGTTCACTGTAGCCAACTCCTCATTAACCGATTGCAACTCCTCCTTTGAAGTCTCCAACTCTTCGTTTGTTGATTGCAGCTCTTCATTTATAGACTGCATTTCCTCATTAGACGAGCGCAACTCCTCGTTTGCAGTCTGGAGAATCTCCTCTTTTGCCTGCAGTTCCTGTCGCAAAGCATCGAGGCGCCTCCCCATCTCCAGACCTCCTGATCTCGACAATTTCACCAGGTACCTCCGCTGAGCTTTAACCCTCAGAAATTAAAGCAGATATCCAGAACGGCCCACAAAGGCGATTTACGACGGCAGCGGATTTCGATATGATAGC
>JAQUHM010000276.1 GCA_028683595.1 Geobacteraceae bacterium
ACGAAGTGTTTCGCCGCCAGTTCGCCCATTTCCCCGGCACCAATCAGGAGCACCGTCTTGTCAGAAAGACTGCCGAAGATCTTTTTCGCCAGTTCGACAGCAGCAAAAGCGACGGAAACCGCGGAGGAAGCAATACCGGTTTCGGTCCGTATCCGTTTGGCCACGGAAAAGGCCTTATGGAGAAAGCGGTTGAGTATCAGACCTGAAGATTTGTATTCCGCTGCGTAGCCATAGGCGGCCTTTATCTGCCCCAGAATCTGGGCTTCGCCCACCACTAGCGAATCAAGGCTGGCCGCGACCCGAAAGACATGGTGGATAGCATTTTCACCATGATAGCCATAAAGATGGGGCTCAACAGCGTCAAAGGGGAGGGAATGGAAATCGGCAAGGAAGCGCTTGACCTGGGCAATCCCGGCAGCGATGTCGCGGGTAACAGCATACACCTCGACCCTGTTGCAGGTGGACACGATGAGGCCTTCAGCAATATCGGGAAGAGATACCAGTTCGCGGAGCGGCTCTTCAATATTGTTGGCATCGAATGCCAGTTTTTCCCTGAGTTCTATGGGAGCTGAATGGTGGGAAAGTCCCACAACGATAATGTTCATTGTTTCTGTATTACCTGTAGCTATGGAGCCCCGGCAGCAGGAGATTCACGCCGAGGAAAGTAAAAAGAAGAACGCAAAAACCGACAATTGCCAAAATAGCGGCCCTGCTCCCCCTCCAGCCGGTTGTCAACCTGCCATGGAGGAGAGCAGCATAGACGAACCAGGTGATCAGTGACCAGGTCTCCTTCGGATCCCAGCTCCAGTAGGCCCCCCAGGCGGATTCCGCCCAGATGGCTCCGGAAATGATGGCAATCGTCAGCAGCGGAAAACCGATGGTCAGACAACGGTAATTGATGTCGTCAAGAACTTCCAGTGAGGGAAGCCGATGGTACAGGGCACCCAGTTTCTTTTTTTTCAGGAAATGCTCCTGAAGCAGGTACATGATCCCCGCGCAGAAAGCCACGGTAAAGGCAGCATATCCGGCAAAGGCGGCAATAGTATGAAATCCGAGCCAGCCACTTTTGAGCGCAGGATTAAGCGGAACAATTGCAGGGGGAAATATCGTCGATGCCAGCATGGTAAGCAGAGCCACTGGAGTCACAAAAGAACCGAGGATCGCGGCCCGGTAGCGGTGCTGAAATCCGAGAAAAACACCGACAATGGTCAGGCTGAAAAACGACAACGACTCATGTAGATTGGTTATGGGCGTATGTCCTGCTTCAAGGTAGCGGGAAAAGGTAAACGCACAGTGGCAGAAAAAACCTGCGGCCAGTACCCACCGGGAGATGCGGCCAACGATATCGCTTGGCCGGACGATATACAGAAGGTACAGGAGAGTCGCCGCTCCGTACAGCACCAGAACCGTCATATGAAAAAATACGCTCATTCGGACTTCCTCTTCTCTAGACCCAGTTCACTGAGGCTGAATCCCGGACCGGCAATCTCCCGGAGCAGGCGATCGGCGGAATCCGGAGAGTCGCCGCGCAAAATACCCGGCAGGTTATGTGAAATAAGGGAGTGCAGGATTTCTTTCACCGCATGGCAACCCTTTTTGGAAGCTAGCAGTTTCTCACGGACCGCGCCCAGTATCCGCAGAACATCGCCGTACTCCTCGCCGTAGCGGGCAGTCAGTTCTTCCCGGACTTCCCTGGCCAGTACCGGGCATTTACCCCCAGTGGAAACGGTTAACAGCAATTCTCCCCGGGCCACTACTGCCGGGGTAGTAAAATCACTCCGATCCGGCATATCGGCAATGTTTGCCAGTATCCGCCACTCCGAAACCTCTTCGGCCACAGCGGCGCTGATAGTGCGGTCCCCAGTGGCGGCAAAGACCAGAAAAGCCCCGGCAAGATCGCCACGACGATAGTCACGGTCACGGTGGCTGATACGTCCCTTCTCCACAAGACACCGGAGCCCCCGGGAAAGACGGGGGGCAATAACCGTCACCACAGCTCCCGCCTCCAGGAGCGTTCGGCACTTGCGCTCGGCAACAGCGCCGCCGCCAACAATAATGGCATCTTTGCCACGAATGTCGAGATTGATGGGGTAATACTTCATAAACCGGTTCCTGTGTCAGGAGTGGATATGGCAATAGTGTTCCGATCTGCGAAATAATCGTCAACCGGAGAAGACCCAGGTAATTCTAGCACAGCCTCGGAAAGTGATGGAAAAATTTTTTCATTCCCAGCATACCAGGCCGGTGGTTGGGACCTGACCTATTTCCTTCTATCCATTCAGGAAATCTGCCGACATCCCGGGCCGCTGAGACTACTGCGCCCGGCACTTCCGGCCTCAACTTGGATCTGAATACCGATACGCTCTTTGAGGGCGGGAACGTGAGAAATAATGCCGATCAGCTTGCCGTCCTGCTGCAGGCCCGAAAGGGTTTCAAGAGCGGTTTCCAGGGCATCTTCGTCAAGGGTACCGAAACCTTCGTCAAGAAACAACGAATCGACACGTACGTTGCGGCTGGCCATGCCGGAAAGACCAAGAGACAATGCAAGACTGGCAATGAAACTCTCACCACCGGAGAGATTCTTGGTTGAGCGGATCTCTCCGGCCTGATAGTTATCGATGACATTCAGTTCAAGTGGTTCTTTGCTATCACGTACCAGGATATAGCGATCACTCATCTTCTGCAGTTGACGATTCGCATGGGCAACCATCAGTTCGAAGGTGAGCCCTTGGGCAAAATTGCGGAATTTCTTCCCATCGCTGGAACCAATCAGCGCATGCAGCTGTTCCCAGCGGGCACATTCCATTTTCTGCAATTCCATGTCCCGCAGGCGATCCCTCTGGCGCTGCTGCTGATCGGCATGCTGCTGAAGCCTCTGCTCGATAGCCCCCAAAGACTTTTGCAGCTCATTCAACAGCACGGTGGTGGTTGTGTTTTCTTCCCGGATCTGCTCAAGAGTTTTTTCTGACAGTTTTTTATCCAGTTCCTGCTGTAAAGCGGCCAAACGGTCCCGGCGGCGGGTTTGTATCTCCACCTCGTCATGCTGCAGTGTTTTGGCCAGAAGGGAGAGTTGCTCATAACGGGCTTGCGTCAACCGGGCCTGCACAAAGGCAGGCTCATCGGCGAAACCAGATTCTTTCATACGCAGGTGCAGATCAGACTCAAGGGTGAGGATTTGCGTCATCCTGGCGGCTAGGGACTCTGTCAGTTTCTGCATCCGCTGTTCCAGGCCGGCACTCTCATTCTGCAGGGTATTCTGGTCCCGCAGCGCTTCTTCGCGTCGCGTCGCGGCTTGGGAAAGCGCTGCGGCCAGCCGCCTTTCTTCGTTGTCAGGATTACGTTCTCCAAACAATTCACTCCGCTGTTTGACCAGTTTGTCCCGTTGCAGCAGGCTTCCGGCAAGACGCTGTTCCATGCTGGAAAGATTTGTCTCGACTGCGGCAAGGAGTGCCTGCGTCTGTCTCTTATTGCCGCCCAGCTCTGCGAGTGCCTTTTCCAGACGCTCTTTTTCCTGCAATCTTTGCATATAGTCATTGCGGCGCATAGTCAATGAGGCATATACTCCGTCAACAGTATGCAGAGTGATATCCTCGTAGCCATACGCTGCAAATGCTCGCCCCGTTTCGACAAGAGCCCGGGCGAGATCGTCCTGAGAGACCTCATTCTCAAGGGCAAAACGCTTCTCTGCGCTCGCTGCAGCTTGACAGCCAAGTTCCGCTGCCTGTTGTGCCTTGTCGTGTTGATTCAGTGCGTCTCTGGCCATGTCGAGTGATATTTTCGCCTTCGACAGTTCCTTCTCCAGAGCAGCGACCTCACGGACAACATCGCGGCAGGTGCCAAGCGCTTTCTGGCAGCTTTCCAGTTCAACCCGGACGACTTCATCCCGCACCGGGGTATCAGCGATAACGGCAAGTTCGGCGAATCCGAGAGCACAAAAAGCCTCATCACGCCTCTGCCTCTCCTGATATTCCGACTGCTGCAAGCATGCCTGTTCAATTTCTTTGGTAATACCGACCAGGCTCATCCTGACGCTTGAGAGCTGTTCGCAAACTTCTTTATATACCTTGCCTGCCTTTTCCAACTCCCCTTGAGCATCATCCGGCCGTGGTACGTTTCCGGCTGCATAGGGGTGCTCCATGGCACCGCAAAGCGGGCAAGGCGCGCCATCAACAAGATGAGCACGCTCCTCTTCCAGGTCACGCACCCTATTGAGCAGGACAAGCTTGTCCTGAAGCTGGCGGGTAACCTGTTCGCACAGCCCGCACTCCCTTGCCAAATCCGTCTCTTGAACCACAAAGCCCCGGCGCTTCTTTTCAAGAATGTTCCGTTTTTCCTGGAGCACAACCAATTTTTGCCCGGCTTCCCCAATCCGTGCCAGTGCATCTTGAAGACCAGTCAGACGACTTTGCCGGGTTAACAACATTTCGGCATCTTCGTGCCATGATGAAAGCTCACGTCCCTGCACAAGGGTATCACGTGCTGCCCGCAGCACTTCCAGCCGACTCTCGGCCGCTGCGGCTGCCTGCAAGGCTCCCTGCAAACTGGTCTCTGCCAGCTGCAGCGCCTGCTCCAGGCACGTTCGTTGCGAGGCATGCTGCTCCAGCTTTTTCCGGCTTTCTGCAGCGTGAAGATCCAAGGACTTCAATGCCTTGACCTGCTGTTCAAGCCCCGTCAAAGACTCGGCAAGGGCAGCATCCGTGCGATGCTCGTTCAGAAAGACATCGACGGCACAGAGCAGGCCCCCGAACGCCTGTAGTTCCTCTTCGTTTTTTGCAAGGGAAGCCCGATGACCGCCACACTGACGCTCCATTGCTTCACGGTCCGCCTGCTGGCCCATTACCTGAGAAGTTACTTCAGCAATCGTAACATCAAGCGCACGTGTTGTTCGGATAAGCTCTGCCTCTTGCTGCTGCTCATCCCGGGCTTTTTGCAGTTCGAGATCCGCTTGTGCCAAGGTATCAACAGCTGACTGCAACCTCACCTGCGTTTCGGGAAGCAGTTCTGCGACACTCGCCAGTTCGGATTGATCATCTCCCAGCTGCTTTCTGTAGGCGATGAGTCGTGCGTACTCGCCTTCGAGTGTCAAGGCACGCGTGGCCTGCGCCAGACTTTCAAGCTCCAGGGAAGCCGCACGCTTTTGCGTTTCAAAGGAATGCCAGGCCTCTTCCAGTTGCTCTATCTCACTCTCCAGAAGCGCTACCCTTTCTTTCCATGCCTGGGCATCACGAACATCACGCAGAGTGGCCAGAAGCATCGTCTCCTGCCGCTGTTTTTCAATCTGCTCACGGTGCAGGGCATTCTCTTCTTCAGGGGAAAGAAACTGCATCCCGTCAAGCTCCTGCCGCATGGCCTCCAGCTTTTTACGCTGTTCCGTTGTACAGAGGTGGTCTTGGATGGACATTTGGCTGTAAGTCTCGGT
>JAQUHM010000277.1 GCA_028683595.1 Geobacteraceae bacterium
ATCTTAAGCGTGAACCCAGAAAAGTCGACATCTCAAGCCAGTGGAAAAATTGGAGACCTTAATGGGGATGGTAAGATTGATTGGGAAGACTTCAAAATTGCACTATCAAGATCCAAAAAGTACGCCTCCGATAAAGTCAATGATGTCGTGTCCTTAGCACAGGATAAAATGAAATCTGCCCAGGAAAAAGACGCTGCTGCAGTAGAAGAGCTTGTCAAAAACTTTGAGAAGGATGTGCAGATCGAAAAGTCAGAGTCACAGGTTAACCGTGAAAAATTTCAGTCTGCGCTGACAAGTACAATCGACGTTAAGTTTGCAGAAATCATGGTTTCCAAGAAGGAGTCTGAAGCATATCTTACCTACGTTGATGCGCAGATTTTGACCGCTAAAGTGCGTGGTATTTTCAAAAATGTTTTGAGTGTTACCCCGCCACAAGTTGAAGCCGCCTGCCTGTTGAGCGAGACAATTCTTGCCCCCTCAACTAAGGATAAAGAGAACAATATAAAAGCCGCAATCGGCATTGCAGGCGGAACAGCAGGCATTGGCATCGTTATTGGTGCTATCGGGTCAGCTTTAGGTTGGGGGGCGGGCATTATAGCGACTCTAGGTGCATGGTTCGTAGGCACTTCAATTGCCGGGCCAATTGGCTGGGGTGCAGCGGGTCTTTCCCTGGCAGTAATTGCGGGTTATTTCGCATCAACAAGTAATCAGCAGACTGACACCGAAAGATTTTTACGAGTTTTGAAGAGTTCGATAGTTCGTGCTGTTGATGCCATCTGGCTGCAATATGAAACCGAGCTTTCCCGTGCGGTTACTCAAGCAGATAATGACGGTGAAAAGAAGTAATCGGTCACAACTTTATAACTGCTGAGGTCAGAGAAAATGGATAATTCAGAACAACTATTGATGGGAGGTACCGCAATCATTGTTCCGGGGCAAGTGGCGTACGTTGAATTGCCGCACGCCGTGATTCGGAATTATGTAGACAGTAAATTCCCATTGTTGAAAAATTGTCCCGATGCAGACTTCATAAAAGGATATGGGCATCGCTGGAAAGGGGGGCATGATCTATTAGTAGACGTTCCACGAACAATGATGGAGAGCGGACCGCTTAGCGCCCTCAAGCAAACCGGCCACATCCTGGCAACAGATTTTCCTACAAAAGCCGGCATACCAATTCCAGGACTGTCGGGTTCGGGATTTGGCCAGTGGCTTGTTGATGCCGGCATTCCAAAAGGATATTTAAGTATCCACTGGGCGGATGGGTGTTTGGGATTCCTTGCTATTGCCGAAGGTTCTTCGGACCTGCTTCAGGCAATACACGGGACTCTCTTGATGAATGCAGATACATTCTTTGATACCTTTGTTGAAGGCGGAATTGAGATCGCACTTGCTGTAGCAGCAAGATCGGCGTGGACTCTTGCAGCATTCAATCCGGTTTTTGCAGTGGTAGGAGCTGTCGAGAATATTATTGCAGGCATAATTTCTGCCTATCATACTTTCTCAGTTTACATTGATCCTTTAACTTTTTTCGGCAGTGCCGGCACGTCAGCACTAATCGGATTTGGATTGTCATATGGCCTTGCGAAAGAATCATTGAGCGATGCAACACTAGATGGGCTTAGGGCAGGTGCAGTCGGTGCATTTTTTTCGTTGTCGCCAGTGTTCGGATATGGAGCGCTTGCCGGCTTTGTAGCTTATAAGTTAGGTGAGAAGCTTGCAAAAATGCACAACTCTACACTGCGGGTACTGTTGAGGATTGATGAAAATGCTTACGATCAATTACTTGAAGAAATGTGTAGAGGGAATATCCACCTGGGAGAGTTTTTAAATTGCGCAGAAATTGGTATCTCGTTGGTAGATACTTCAGTTGTTCTCACTACGCAGTCTGACGTTCTCGATGATGAAACCTCAATATTGCCGGAAAGTATGCCTTTACTTGATTCAGACGCAAGGACTATTCCTGGAAAGACTGAGTATTTTGCTGTAAGGTTGAGAACGCTTCCAGACGACAGCCAGGTCCTCTCTGATTGGTATCGTGAAGTTTTGCATAACTAAATTTATTATTGAGAGGGGTTGCGTCTATGAAGGTTTTTTTTGTTTTGGTAATTGCATTTTCACTTACAGGTTGTGCAAATTTTGCAACTGGCCGCTACTCAATATCAACTGACAATGCTGTTGCACTTCGATCCCTAAGTGGAACACAAATAAACGTCGGGAGTTTTACTGATAAAGAAAATATTTCAGAAATAGCTTGCCACTACCATGGCCCTGTTACGACACTGGATGGTGAAACGTTTGCCAGTTTTATCCAGAAAGCTTTCACAGATGAACTTAAGATGGCAGGTATTTATTCGAAGACAGCACCGGTAACAATTACTGGTAGATTAGATCGTATTGATTACTCAACTGCTTTTGCCAGCGAGTGGGAGCTGATGCTTACGTTATATGCGTCAACTGGAAAATCAGTAACTGTCTCAGAAAATTACAAGTATACGGGTTCGGTTTTTGCCGCTCCGGGTGGTGAATGCGTGCAAGCAGCGTTAGCGTTTGTTCCTGCTGTTCAAAATCTTATTGGGAAGATAATTGAACAGTTACCTGCACTTAACGTTAGCAAGCCAAATTAATAAGTGAATAAGGAAATATTATGAAGAGATAGTTTACAGGAAGCCCTGGAGTGAAAATGAGGGGGTCAGCCACCGACATTTGACACTGACTGAATAACATTAAGAAAACGGGATGTTCTAATCAGGGGGTTACTTGGGGTCGTGCCTGCAAAACTGCAAAAAGAGAGTAAATTCAGCTTCGCATGCCAGACCCACCATGCTCCCTTTCCAGGCTCTGCCCTATCTATTGAATAACGACGTTCAAAACAACCATAGATGGATCGTCCCAACTTGCGAGTGTTGCGGAAGATTCCGGACACCCGCAAGGCCGTCTGTCCAGTCAGATGAGAAACAGGAGTACAAAATGATTAAGGAAATTACATGGCACAAGGTTGAAAGCAGACGAAAACAGTTCGCTTGGCACACAGTAGGTGAAGGATTGCAGTTACAACATGAAAACGGCAATCCCCCATATGTGATTCCATGGAGCATGTGTTTTTCAATTTTTCGTCACGCTATGTTAATGGCAAGGGATAACCAAAATGTCGTAACTGTAGGCACACATCAAACAAAACCTTCTCGTGGGTCACTCGGAGAATGGGTCCTTTCTCAATCCTTCGTACTAAAGACCGGCAACCTGACGCCGAGACACTTGTCGTTTCTTGGGCCAATATTTGCCCGTATGGGTAATATCTCGCGGAGGTACAACGGAAATTCAATTCAGTGGGTTTTCGGGGAAATGTCGATCTCTGGGGAGTACCCTGTTGATTTTGCGGAGTTCCGTAGGAAGGCAGAGGGCTAGGCCTGGGGTCGGACCAAGACAACAGGCTGTTATTATTGGATAATATGGCAAATATAGCCTTAATTTAGGCCTTAAACGTATGTTTTCAGTGGCAAAAAGGGGCCTTTAAGACTGACAGGCAAACGAAATTACCAAAATCGGGTTACGACCCGCCCTGAAAACTGACGGGTCAAGCTCGGCGCCCGTTGTCCCGACCTGAAGTCTTCTGATCCCGTTTCCCTCCATATTCAATGATTCAGCAACGAGCGACTACCGCGTCATTCTCTCCAAAAGGATGTCCTCAAATCGCCATGACATAAATCTGCCGTTCGCCGATCCTGTTGATGATTCGCCACGGTGGAACGATCAGTTCACTGTAGGTGCTAACTCCCTGCCTGAGCCTACAACTCCGGCACCCCCCTCACCGATGAGGCATCGAGACGAGCATTTCGGCTTCATCGTGCAATTTCAACTGGATACCCGATGTGAGAAATCCTGACACACCTCAAATCTTTATCGCCTGGGTTTTCCCGATACCGTCAAGCATCCCGATTACCTTAAGGAGCCATGCGGCCCTGAACAGCACCTTCATGACGAAGGAAGGATTCTTTCCAACAACCGTCAGCGATTCGACCCCGGGAATCGTCCCCACAAAGCGTTCAAGCCTGTGATCCCAGTCGATGTGAAAGGAATGCACGGTACCGCAGGAAATTATTTCCCTTTCCCACTCTTCGAGATTGAGCTTACCTTTTCCCTTTTCGTATGTCCCGGGGAAATCCCGACGTGCGGCAACGTGAATCTCCGCTAGCGATGAGTCGTCGATCATCTTCAGCTCCGCTTCGGCGCACTTCGGATCGAACCGCCACGAGTTGCACCACTGGGCGAACGACATCCCCATTCTCCCCAAGGGCTTTTCCAGCTCCGGTGGCCCCTTGAATCTGCTCCGCTTCACGATACTCCCGATGAAACCTCTCCGTTGAAGCACCTTGTAAACGTAAATCGCTTTTTTGCACCCTGTCATCCGCGCGATCTCAGCAACACTGTAACAGGAGGAAAAAGCGTGACAGAGGCGGTCGCCAAATTCCTCCTCTATCTGCAGCAACCCGGTATCTTCCAATTCGTTCTCTCGATCTGTTATTTTCATGGCATCCAGCCCTTCGTTCTCCGGTAATGACACGGTTGCATGTCAAAGCGAACCATGTCCCGGAAAAATGTGCGTATAACTATATGTACATATAGTTATTACTGATTTTTCGCGCCGCCTGCGGCTCTTCCACCGCAAAGCGTCTTCTGAAAAAAGCGGTCCTCGTCCGACAAATCCACGGCATGAGACCTCCCTACATTCGCCACTTTCAAATACCCAGAAGGTCGGAGTAGTCCAGGGTGAGTTTTCCCACGTTGATCTTCATTTTCCTCCGCAGGATGTCTTGAGCGGCTTTTCTCAGTTTGCGCACCCGCGCCATGTCAACATCCGCGCCAAACGCCCTCTTCACCCGGTATCTCACTACATCAGAAGACAAATTTCTCATGTTCGCCTCGCCGAGGAATGTCTTCAGGATGTAGCGGTCAATCTTGTCGTAATCTGGAAATAGAAAGAGCATGGCCTTGTCCCTGGCGTTCCTGACGCACTTCAGGGATTCGGCGACAAACCACGTTCGGCCCCAGAGCTGGCCCATCACGGAGAGCGCTGCCACCCCTGCATTATCAAGCGGCAGACTGATAAGTCCTTCCCGCTCCATTCGTGCGATGACCTTCGCGGGTATCCCGAAAGACGACGCTGCTTCACTCAGTTGCATAAAAATTCCTCCTCTCTGTCACGATGGTAAAACCTTTTATGGGTACCTTCTCCTCATCCCAGGTGCATTCCGTTCGACCTGCAGGGTACGCAACCGGCGCTCGCACAGTCGGCCCGGTATTGAAGCGCCTTCCTCATGATGCGGCGAAACGACTGGGAAACTGCGCCGTGCGTCATGCCGAGAAACAGAGCTGTCTCGGAGTATGACATCCTCGCCCCTTGAAGCCAGCAGACGC
>JAQUHM010000278.1 GCA_028683595.1 Geobacteraceae bacterium
CATTGAAGTTGACTCCAATTACTTCCGTCCCGCCGAAGTGGAATTGCTGCTCGGCGACCCGACCAAGGCCCGGACCAAGATGGGCTGGAAAACAAGGACCGATTTGGACGGACTGGTTGCCATGATGACCGATTCAGACTTAGATCTTGCTGAAAGAGAGAAGCGGGCCAATGGATAAAGCGGCAAAGATATACGTCGCCGGTCATCGCGGACTCGTTGGCTCCGCAATCGTCCGCAAACTTCGGGCCGAGGGCTACTCGAACCTCGTGCTCCGCACCAGTAAAGAGCTTGACCTGCGGAACACGGCTGCCGTCGCAGAATTCTTCGCAGAGGAGAGGCCGGAATATGGCTTCCTTGCCGCAGCAAAAGTGGGCGGGATCGTGGCTAATAATTCGTATCCTGCGGACTTCATCTACGACAACCTGATGATCCAGAGCAACGTTATCCACCAGGCCTACCTGTCCGGAGTGGAAAGACTCCTCTTCCTGGGGAGCAGCTGTATTTATCCCAAACTTGCACCCCAGCCCCTGAAAGAGGAATACCTCCTCACCGGACCGCTGGAGCCGACCAATGACGCCTATGCGGTGGCAAAGATTGCAGGAATAACCATGTGCCGTGCCTACAACCGACAGCACGGGACCCGCTTTCTCGCCGCCATGCCGACGAATCTCTACGGTCCGGGCGATAACTTCGACCTGGAAAAGTCCCATGTGCTGCCGGCACTGATCAGGAAGTTTCACGAAGCAAAGGAAACAGGAGCGGAAACGGTAACGATCTGGGGAACCGGCAGCCCCTACCGCGAATTCCTCCATGTGGACGATCTGGCCGATGCGTGTCTGTTTCTCATAAATTTGCCGGAGGATAGGTACTCCTCACTCCTCACGTCTCTCTCCTCACCCGCCTTGATCAACATCGGTTCCGGTGAAGAGGTTTCGATCCGCGAGCTGGCACTGCTCGTGAAAGAGGTGGTCGGATACGAAGGAGAGCTGGTCTTCGACACTACGAAACCTGACGGCACACCCCGCAAGCTGTGTGATATTTCCAAGCTTCACGGCCTTGGATGGAGGCACAGGACTCGGCTCGAAGATGGAATTCGATCCACGTACAATTGGTATCTGAGCAATGAAAAATAACTTTCGGCAATGCCATGGGGGTACGCTGAACGAGACCTCGTTCATAGACAAATACCTGAAGGAGCAGAGATTATCTTTGGTAGTCCAAAATCATCATGGCGCTTAGTGAAAGTCTTAAACCTGTTCTAGACCGATTCTGGAATCTTCGCCAGGAGATGACGTGGATACTCTTCGGACAATTTCTCGGTTTTATCGGCGGCTTTATCGGCATCAAGTTCCTCACGAACCTGATGGGCCCACATGGTTATGGACAACTGGCCCTCGGCCTGACAATCGCCGGGCTTTTCAACACCTATGTCTACGGCCCGGTCGCCAATGTCGTAATCCGTTTTTTCTCCGTATACCGTGAGCGCGGCCAACTGGGCAGCTATTTCTCGATACTAAGAAAATCCCATCGATTGATGGCAGTTGGCGGAATCAGCCTTGCGCTTGTCGCAAGCGGAGCTACCGGATACTTCCTTGGCAGCGAGTGGGCATTGATTATTCTGTTGTCCTGTCTGTATGGCGTAACCAGCGGTATCAACGTATCATTCAATTCTCTGCAAAATGCCATCCGGCAGAGGAAGATAGTTGCCCTGCACCAAGGGGCTGATGTCTGGCTGAGAATCGGCCTGTCCATTGCGCTGCTTTTACTCTTCAGCAAAAGCGGCTATTTTGCCTTGCTCGGCTACCTTTCAGGGACGCTGCTGGTAACAATTTCCCAAAGAATTTTCGCATTGAAGAACGAAACAATTCGCAAAAACTGGCATCTTCCGGCAACAGATCCTCTTTTGGAAAAGGAATCATTCCAAGAGTTTTCCAGCTACGCAACGTCTTTCATGATATTTGCGGTGTTCGCATCCTTCAGTCTTTATGCGGACCGCTGGATCCTCCAGGGGATGTTCGGCTCCAGCGCTGTTGGACTCTATGCCGCCATTTTTCAGATTGCCGCCTCACCGGTATCGATTTTCTTTACCATGGTAAGTCAGCTCATGGTTCCAATAGTCTTTGAGCGTGCCGGATCCATGACAAAAGTTTCACAGGTGGAAAGCAGCGGCAAGCTCCTGAATCAAACTATTCTGGTTTCCAGCTTCGTGGCGATTGTGATTACGCTAGCTTTATATCTTTTCAGCGAGCCTCTGGTAAGGATCATAACGAATGCCACCTTTGCGAAACAGCATAATTTGCTCTGGATTATTGCCATGGGACTCTGCTTCTTCAACCTTGGCCAGCAGTTGACAATAAAAGGACTTTCCTTCAACAGGCCGAGAATATACCTGTGGCCAAAGATTCTGCAAGCCGTCTCCCTGCTCATGATGGCCTATTTTCTGGCTCTCCATTTCGAGATTATCGGTGTTGCTTGGGCCGTTTGCCTGTCGTCGCTTATCTACCTGGTGGCAGTGGTTTCAGTTAACAAAAAACTGTGTGAAAAAATCCCCTGAAACCAGTATTCCGCTTCGAGGAGCTGCAATTATAAATTCCGGAGAAACGCATGAAATTCAAGGTCGGCACGCGCAATGAAACAACCCGTGAAGCTTGGCTGGCGCAGGCACTGATGCAGATCCCTGCCGGCTCGCGCATTCTCGATGCCGGAGCTGGACAGCTACGACACAAAAAACTGTGCGTTCACCTTGACTATCTCTCGCAGGATTTTGCCCAGTATGACGGAAAAGGAGACGGCAGTGGCCTGCAGACAGGTTCCTGGGACCAGTCAGAGATTGATATCGTCAGCGACATCATCGACATTCCGGAACCGAACGGCTCATTTGATGCAGTAATGTGCATCGAAGTCCTGGAACACCTGCCGAATCCCCTCTTGGCCTTGCAGGAATTTTCACGCCTGCTTCATTCAGGCGGGCAGCTGATCGTTACGGCTCCGTTCTGTAGCCTGACCCATTTTGCGCCCTATCACTATTACAGCGGCTTCAACCGCTATTTTTACGAAACCTATCTACCCCGATATGACTTTGCAATCGTCGATTTCCAGGCAAACGGCAATTTCTTCGAATTCCTTGCCCAGGAAGTGCGACGGCTACCCTTTGTCAGCAGGCAGTATACGGGTTCCGCTCCTCGCCTCTGGGAAAGGGGCGCCATTTACCTCATGACCGCCATGCTGGAAAAGTTGAGCGGCAACGATACCGGCTCGGCGGAACTGCTCAATTTCGGCTGCCAGGTTCGGGCAGTGAAAAACTGAAACTACTATGATACTTGTAAGACTTTCCGGAGGAATGGGCAACCAGATGTTTCAGTATGCAACAGCGCGACGGCTGGCTGCAGTACACGACACAGTGCTGAAAATCGACACAAGCAGACTGCAGCACGGCGCTCCCCGCGATACGCCCAGAGACTATGCCTTGGGATGCTTCAGCATTTCCGCAGAACCGGCATCGCCCAGCGAGAGCGACCTGTGCGAAAAACTCCGACAACAAACTGCCTCGCCATTTTCCCGGCTTCTGCAAAAGTGCGGCCCGTTTCGAACAACGAAAGGAATGCACTATGTACGGCAGCAAAGTTCCTCCTTCGATCCTGCCATATTGCGCCTGGGAGACAATGTCTGCCTGGAAGGGTACTGGCAATCGGAGAAATATTTCCTCGACATCAGGGCTCTCTTAAAAAAAGAATTCACGCTCCGCCCCCCTCTCGTTGGGGAAGACCTTCATCAGGCTGAAAAGATACAGGCCTCCACAGCGGTGGCACTGCACGTCCGACGTGGCGACTACCTCACCAATCCGCATGCAGCGGTACATCACGGCATCTGCGACAGGGACTACTATGATCGGGCGGTCCACTTCATGCGGGATAAAATTCCAACCGCCCGGCTCTTTATTTTCTCTGACGAGCCGCAGTGGATAGAAAAGAACATGAAATACGACCTTCCAACAACCTATGTCAGCAAAACGGGTATGGCGAGCGACGTCCGCGACCTCGCCTTGATGAGCATGTGCCGGCACCACATCATTGCCAACAGTTCCTTCAGCTGGTGGGGGGCATGGCTGGGAGACAATCAGGAAAAAATCGTTATTGCCCCAAAGCGCTGGTTCAATGACCCTAACCACGACACAACAGACCTTATCCCGGAAGGATGGCTACGGCTCTGATGATGGTATCGTCACCGAAAATTACTGTACTGATGCCGCTCTTCAATGGTAAACGCTATGTCCGCGAAGCGGTTGAAAGCATCCTGGGACAGACCTTTGCTGATTTCGAATTCCTCATCATCGATGACGGCTCCACGGACGACAGCTGTGCAATTGTCGAATCCTATGGCGACCCCAGGATTCGATTGATCACCAATGGCAAAAACCTCGGTGTCACAGCGACCCTGAACCGTGGCATTAAGCTGGGCAGGGGCGAATACATTGCCAGGATGGATTGCGACGATATCAGTCTACCGACCCGCCTGGCCGAACAGATCGAATACCTTGAGAGAAACCCCGACTGTGCCATGGTCGCGATCCCGGTACTGCAGATAGATGAAGACGGCCGCAATTGCGGAGTTTGGCCTGACGATCGAAACACCCTAACCAGTGAGGCATTGTATCGCTTTCTGCCACGGGCCAACTGTATTGCCCATCCCGGCATAATGATCAGGAAATCCATCCTGTCGCACTACCGCTACAACGAATTTCAGCGTATTGCCCAGGATTACGACCTCTGGCTGAGAATGTCTGCCGACCGGCTCGTCATTACCAAACTGGCGAAGCCGCTCCTCAAATACCGGGAACATTCCGCCTCCGTCACATCTTCAAGTAACTGCGGAATGCCCGATTGGAAGAATGTCAGGACCAAGGTCTTGTTCCTCTGCCAGCAGATTAGAAAGCAGAAATGGAATTGCTTCTGTTTCAAAGTTCTCATTGCTACAGGCAGAGACCTCTGCTATGCATTCCTAAAAGGGCTCTCCAGAGTGCCCGGCTTGAACCTGAATAAGGGCACTACGGGAACCGTGATGGACAGGGATATGCGTATCACCGCGATGAATACCTGGGTGATGGTGCGCTTCCTGGTTGCGATCGGCAAGGGTATCGGAACACTCTTTCCGGTCAGAAACCAATCTTCCCTGTTCTTTTTCTTCCCTTTTTTGCATGTGGGGGGCGCAGAAAAAGTGCACACGGAAATTGTCAGCTGTGTCGCGGAGTATAAACCTTGGGTCTTTTTCACCAAAAGATCGTCCAATAACAGCTTCCGGAAACTTTTCCCGCCGCAGGAACAGCTATATAATTTCTGGGTCCTGCTCAAATACGGATATCCCTTGAGCGTTGGAGTGATGGCAGGCGTTATCAACCGCCACAAGA